>DATKMP010000175.1:0-9018 GCA_035541775.1 Bacteroidota bacterium
CGGCTGCTGCGTAATGAGCGAGTATGGTCCGATGGAACGCGCGTGAATTTTATCATCCACCATGTGGGAAAGTTTCATCATATACAAATAGCCGATGGAAACTTCCTGATCGAATAATTCGCCGGTGCGTCCATCGATCAAGCGGGACTTCGAAGATTTCGCAAGCCCTGCTTTTTCAAGCCACTCTTCTACTTCTTCCCACTTTGCGCCGTCAAAAATTGGCGTGGCAAATTTCATATTCATTTTTGCACCAGCCAAGCCAAGCGCTACTTCAAACAACTGGCCAAGATTCATACGCGAAGGCACGCCCAACGGATTCAAGACAATATCGACCGGCCGGCCGTCCGGCAAGAACGGCATATCCTGAATCGGCACAACGGTCGATACCACGCCTTTGTTTCCATGGCGTCCCGCCATTTTATCGCCAACTTGCAGTTTGCGTTTTTTGGCAACATACACTTTTGCAAGCTGAACAATACCCGGAGAAAGTTCGTCGCCTAATTGAATTTTATTCTTTTCATGGCGATACAATTCTTCGATCTCGGTTTGTTTCTGCTGATAATTTTCGTAGATGCGGACAATATTGCTGTGTTTTCGTTTGTCATCGATCCATGGTTCATTGAAATTGTACGAATCGACTTTTTCAATACCTTTGAATGTATCTTCTTTGAACGTGACGCCGGAACGAATGACGACTTTTCCATCGGCATCGCGAATACCGATCGATTGTTCGCCAGCAAGAAGCTGCCCAAGTTTGTGGGCAAGTTTTTCCTGCAACTCTGCCACATCACGGCTGTGTGCGCGATCGAGCGATTCGAGTTTCTTTTTATCTTCTTTTTTACTTTCGGTATCTTTTTTCTTGCGGCTAAACAACTTCGTCGAGATAACGATACCTTTCATGCCCGGAGGCGCTTTTAACGATGCATCCTTCACATCGCCGGCTTTTTCTCCGAAGATCGCTTTCAACAATTTTTCTTCCGGCGTCGGATCGGTTTCACCTTTCGGCGTAATTTTTCCGATCAAGATATCGCCTTCGTTGACTTCAGCGCCGACGCGAATAATTCCGAACTCATCCAAATCCTTTGTCGCTTCTTCGCTGACATTGGGAATTTCACGAGTCAATTCTTCTTCGCCGCGTTTTGTGTCGCGAACTTGTAATTCAAATTCTTCAACATGAATCGACGTGAACACATCGTCTGAAACAATGCGTTCACTGACGATGATGGCATCTTCAAAGTTGTATCCGCGCCACGGCATGAATGCAACAAGCACGTTGCGGCCAAGAGCTAATTCACCGTTATCCGTTGCGCAGCCATCGACAAGCACATCGTTTTTCTTGACGCGCTGGCCTTCACGCACAACCGGTTTTTGATTGATGGAAGTATCCTGATTCGTGCGCAAGAACTTTGTAATTTTATATTCCACACGATGTTTGTCTTCGAAACTGACAATCGCTTCCGTGCTGTTTTCATCGATATCATATAACACGACAACGCTGTCGCCGCTGACAGATTCTACAACACCGTTCCGCTCAGCAACGATAACTGTGCGAGAATCGCGCGCAATTTTTTCTTCGAGCCCCGTGCCCACAATAGGCGCTTCGGGATTCAACAGCGGAACTGCCTGGCGTTGCATGTTCGATCCCATCAACGCACGGTTTGCATCGTCGTGCTCAAGGAACGGAATCAATGCAGCAGCCGCGCTCACGATCTGATTCGGAGCCACATCCATATACTGAATTTTTTCAGGTTCAACAACCGGGTAATCGCTCTGGAACCGTGCCTTCACGCGTTCTTCTAAAAACTTTCCGCGTTCATCGATCGGAGCGTTGGCCTGCCCGATCGTCACTTCATCTTCACGCTCGGCTGTTAAGAATTCAATTTCTTCGACAACCTTTCCGTTTTTCACTTTGCGGTACGGCGTTTCGATAAAGCCAAAATCATTGATGCGCGCATGAATACACAACGACGAAATCAAACCGATGTTCGGTCCTTCCGGCGTTTCAATCGGGCACAATCGGCCGTAGTGTGTGTAGTGAACGTCACGAACTTCAAAGCCCGCACGTTCGCGCGTCAAACCGCCAGGTCCAAGAGCAGACACACGACGCTTGTGCGTCATCTCCGCCAATGGGTTTGTCTGATCGAGAAATTGCGACAATTGATTCGTCCCAAAGAACGCGTTGATCACGCTCGTAATCGTTCGCGCGTTGACCAAATCTTGCGGTGCGATGGTTTCTGCATCGCGCAAATTCATGCGTTCGCGGATCGTACGCGTCATACGCGACAACCCGATATTGAATTGCTGCGCAAGCTGCTCGCCCACCGTTCGCACGCGGCGGTTTCCTAAGTGATCGATATCGTCCACAGCGCGTTTGCCTTGCTGCAATTCGATCAAATATTTGACGATCGAAATAATATCGTCTTTCGTCAGCGTGGTAACATCTTCTGCGATGCTCAATCCTAATTTAATATTCATTCGATGACGGCCAACATCGCCGAGATCGTACCGCTTTGGATTAAAGAAGAGGCGGTCGATTAAATTTTTTGCCGTATCGAGATCGGGCGCTTCGCCGGCTCGTAATTGTTGGTAGATGGCCTCGAGCGCATCTTCCGAGGAACGCGACGCATCTTTTAAAATGGTATTCGCGATGACCGAACCGGAATCCGTATCTTCCGTTTTCAACAAACGAAGTTTCTTGACACCGGCCTTTTTAATTTGCTTAACTTGTTCTTCCGTCAACTTGGAATCTTTGTTGATGAAAATTTCGCCCGTCTTTTTATCAAAGACATCGCTGCAAACTTTTCGGTCGATGTAATCACTCAAATCGACTTTTGCAACATCGATTTCTTCGACTAATCCGAACAAATCCATAATCTGATCATCGGAAGAATATCCGAGCGCACGCAACAACGTCGTGACCGGAAATTTCTTCTTCCGGTCAATGTAGGCGTACATAACATTATTAATATCCGTGGTGAACTCTACCCACGAACCGCGGAACGGAATGATACGCGCCGAATACATCATCGTACCGTTCGGATGAACAGATTCGCCGAAGAAAACGCCCGGCGACCGGTGCAATTGACTCACGACGACGCGTTCAGCGCCGTTGATAATAAATGTTCCGCGATGAGTCATCGCAGGAAGATTGCCAAGATAGACTTCTTGCTCAATAGTATCGGTATAATCTTTTCCGCCTTCCCGTTTCGACGACAGGCGCAGTTTCGCTTTCAGCGGAACGGCGAACGTCAATCCACGTTCCTGGCATTCGACAACCGAGTATTTCGGTTTTTCCACATAGTATTCGACGAATTCGAGCAAAAAATTCTCGCGCGCGTCGCTGATGGGGAAATTCATTTCGAACACTTGCTGCAACCCGATTTTTTTCCGCCGGTGCGGCGGTGTATCGGACTGAAGAAAATTGTCGAACGAATCGAGCTGTACATTTAAAAGGTCCGGCGTTTCGATTACGGTCGGAATTTTTGCAAACGA
Organism: Bacteroidota bacterium; assembly: GCA_035541775.1. Lineage (GTDB taxonomy): Bacteria > Bacteroidota > Ignavibacteria > UBA10030 > UBA10030 > DATKMP01. The sequence continues at coordinate 3,493 of DATKMP010000175.1, forward strand.
AACGCGGCTGCGATTATCACCGGATTGGTTTTTCAACGTCACCACTCCTTGTTGAAGTTGTTTGTGTCATCCCGCCAACGGCGGGAAATTCAATTCTTGTTTGTTACGTGTTGTTTGGTCGAGCACATCTTGACCCTACCATAGACAGCATAAGCCGATGGTTTTGTTCCAGCATTTTTGCGAGGAAACCATCGGCTTAAAATCTGTATTCATCTTCTGTCAGAACAATTTCTCTTGACGAAACGTTCGTTTCCAGAAGACGTTTTGTTGTCTTATTTGAGTTCGACTGTTGCGCCGGCTTCTTCTAACTCTTTCTTCAGCTTTTCAGCTTCTTCTTTATTGAGGCCTTCCTTCACAACCTTCGGTGCGCCATCGACAAGGTCTTTTGCTTCTTTCAAGCCAAGGCCGGTAACCGCACGTACAACTTTGATCACATTGATCTTTTGTGCGCCGCTGGCTTTCAATTCGACAGTGAATTCTGTTTTTTCTTCTGCTGCGGCAGCGGGTGCTGCACCGGCGGCAGGCGCTGCACTCATCATCATCGGTGCGGCGGCGGTGACGCCGAATTTATCTTCCAAAGCTTTTTTTAATTCGGTAGCTTCGAGAAGCGTAAGTTTTTCAATTTTCTCTACAATTTCTTCAACGACTGACATGGTTATTCTCCTTCAGAATAGTTATTTTCAAAAATTTATTATGCAGCTTTCTTTTTCTCGATTGCGTCGATGACCGAGACGAGGTCTCTCGGCACAGCATTGATCGCGCCGACGACACCGGAGATGGGAGCTTGCAAGCTTCCGAGAATTGATGCGATAATCTCTTTACGAGTCGGCATACTTGCGAGCTGTGCCAATTTCGAGCCGTCGTAGATTTGCTTTTCCACAACAGCGACTTTCAATTGGAACTTGCCGCTTTTCTCGGAGAACTTTTTGATAATCTTTGCCGGCGCCGATGGATCGTCGTACGAAAATGCGATGCCCGTCGGTCCCACAAGTTTATCAAACATACGATCGTACCCTGAAAGCGTCTCAAGGGCTTTGCGGGCAAGCGTGTTCTTTACCACGGTGTATTCGACACCATTTTTCCGAAACTCGCGCCGCAGTTCAGTTTCTTCTGCGACGGTGAGCTTGGCAAAATCGGCAAAGTACATCGCTACCGCGCGAGATGCCCGTTCGGCAACTTCGGCAACGATCGCTTCTTTCTCACTGCGTTTCATAGTTATCCTTTAATTCCGTTCTTCTTGCTGTTGAATGAGAAGCTCCCGTTTGCACGGGACATTCAACTGGTTTCAGAACTTGAGTGCGTAATTTCTTTTTTATTGTACTACAACTTCCGTTCGGTCGATATGCACGCCAGGCCCCATCGTTGTCGAGATGGCGATACTTCGTACATACTGGCCTTTGGCCGTTGCAGGTTTCATCCGGGCAATGGTGGCTAAGAATGATTTCACATTCTCCACCAATTTTTCTTTTTCAAAATTTGCTTTGCCGACGGTAGCGTGAACGATTCCGGCTTTATCGACACGGAATTCAATTTTACCGGCCTTCACTTCTTTCACCGCTTTGGCGACATCGGGCGTTACCGTTCCGCTTTTGGGATTCGGCATCAGGCCGCGAGGTCCAAGAACTTTTCCAAGCTTTCCAAGATCGCCCATCACGTCGGGCGCCGCGATAATGACATCGACATCGGCCCAACCCTGTTGGATTTTTTCAAGATAATCTTTATAACCGACGTGATCGGCGCCAGCCGCTTTCGCTTCGTCATCTTTCGGCGGTTTTGCAATCACCAGCACGCGAACTTCTTTTCCAATGCCGTGCGGCAAGGCAACAGTACCGCGAATTGCTTGATCTGCTTTTTTCGGATCGACACCGAGGCGAACAGCAATATCGACCGCTTCCGAAAATTTTGCACTTGCTGTTTGTTTGACAACGTCAACCGCTTCGCTCACAGAATATGACTTCGGCTGGACTTTCGTCGCAACGCCTTTGTAACGCTTGCTTCGTTTTTTCATTTCACAACTCCAATAATTCGAATCTTAACCTTCAACCGTGATGCCCATACTGCGCGCAGTACCGGCAACCATACTTGCCGCGGAATCGATATTCGCCGCATTCAAGTCCACCATTTTCAATTCTGCAATTTCGCGGACTTGCTTCTGAGAAACTTTTCCGACCTTATTGCGATTCGGTTCGCCTGAACCTTTTTCTAACTTTGCTGCTTTCAACAAGAGCACAGCCGCTGGCGGCGTTTTGGTAATAAACGTGAACGACTTATCGCTGAACACCGTAATAATAACCGGAATGATAAGCCCCTGCTGCTCTTTGGTCTTTGCGTTGAACTGTTTGCAGAACTCCATAATGTTCACGCCTTTTTGACCGAGCGCAGGACCGACCGGAGGCGCTGGGTTTGCTTGTCCGGCAGGAATTTGCAATTTGATATACCCTGTTATTTTCTTTGCCATATGAATGACCTTCTAATTACAAAACAGATAGTTTACTTTTCTAATTCCACTTGCGAAAAATCGAGCTCCACAGGCGTCTTACGTCCGAAGATGCTGACCATCACCTTGACTTTAAGTTTTTCTGAATTTACTTCCTGCACAAATCCGTTAAAGTTGTTGAACGGGCCTTCTTTCACTTTCACCGCATCGCCGACATGGAACGGAACATCCACTACTTGAACGCCGCTTTCTTCTTCTTTCTGCTCTAACTTGCCGACGAGGCGCTGAATTTCATCGGGATGCAGCGGCGCTGGATTGTTGCGGTCCGGCACAAAGCCCATCACCGACGGCGCTTCGAGAATCAAGTGCGACGATTCTTTATCTAAAATCGCTTCGACTAAAACATAGCCGGGAAAGAAATTTTTGATCTTCGCTTTTTTCTTTCCTTCTTTAATTTCAAAAACTTTTTCAGCGGGAATGAGAACGCTGGATATTTTTTCCTGCAATCCCAAACGCGTGACTTCGGCTTCAAGGTAAGATTTTACCTTCGTTTCATGCCCCGAGTATGTCCGCACTACGTACCAGCGTTTTTCCAACGTCTTGTTCCCAATAAATAATTATAAAATTCTTTTCAACACTTCGCTAAGGATCGTATCCACTCCCCACGTAAAGAGCGCGATCACCAGCGTAACGACAATGACGATCTTCGTCGATTCCATCAATTCTTCACGCGATGGCCACGTGACTTTTTCCATCTCTTTTACCACATCACGAAAAAAGTTGAGTATTTTTTCTTTCATAGTCTGTACGCATCCTTTGCTGCAGTGTTCATTTCGCACGTGAGGAGGGAATCGAACCCCCAACCTGCGGTTTTGGAGACCGCTGCTCTACCAGTTAAGCTACTCACGTATTGTTCACGTCGGTCGTCCATACACTTCACGCGAAAACGCTACTTTGTCTCTTTGTGTGAAGTGCGCTTATTGCACCACGGGCAGAATTTTTTATACTCTACACGTCCGGTTTGTTTCTTTTTATTTTTTGTCGTGGAATAATTGCGCCGCTTGCAATCGGTGCATTCTAAAGTGATAATATCTCTCATCGTCTATTCCTTTTATACTTTTTTCTGATCGAGCTTGTGGCCGGGATTGAACCGGCGACCTCTTCCTTACCAAGGAAGTGCTCTACCAACTGAGCTACGCAAGCAAACAAAGTGTGCTAGAGCGGGAGACGGGACTCGAACCCGCGACCAACAGCTTGGAAGGCTGTGACTCTACCAACTGAGTTACTCCCGCGAGCAACATGTGGGCAGGGGAGGATTCGAACCTTCGAAGGCGTGAGCCGTCAGATTTACAGTCTGATGCGTTTGACCGCTTCGCTACCTACCCATCTTTCCAAAGAACTTTTTCAGAGCTGGCTATCGGACTCGAACCGATGACCTGCTGATTACAAATCAGCTGCTCTACCAGCTGAGCTACGCCAGCATCTACAACCAATTGATTGACATCATCTCTCCCTTTGATCAGAAGATATGCCTACGAATAGAGTGATCCAATGATCTCTCCGAATTGGCAAACTTTAAATAAAGAAAAAATTACTTCAGAGTCAACCAGAAATTGTATTAAAAATCAATTATTCATCTCCCTTGCTAACATTTGTTTTGCAAAGTAATTTTGGGGATTGAGCCGCACAAACTCTTGCAAAGAGTTGACCGCAAGCTCTTTCTTCCCGTTTTGCATAGACCATTCGGCATCATATCCTAATACCATCGTGTAATATTGGACGAAATCCTTCCCCACAGGGTTTCCCTCATCTATATTATAGAAGTGGTACACCGGAAATGAAACCGCGGATGAATCTTTCGGATCGACTAACCGAACAAATAATCCGGATGGTATTCTTTTGTAAGTTGATGGAAATTCGCTAGCGATGCGCGCATCGACATACACTGGATGGTTGGGCAATGCGCTCGCAACAATGTCGGCGAGCAAGTTCGACCATCGCAATTGAATTTCTGCATGATCGAACGGTTCGTCGTGCTCGAACTTGGAAAGTTCAACAAGAAACGCATCGATGCTCGCACGCGAACGCCACACAACATCCGGCGCAGTTTTTTCTAATTGAATAAAATACCAGCTTCGATCCTGCAAGAGACTTTTATCGATAATCGTGACATCGCGGCGTTCGTGTTTGACAATTTGTTTGTACCACGACGGCGAAATAAAATAATCCCAGATGCCGCTGAAGACGATGGCATTCGGCGCAAATTCCAAAAATGCATGACCGACAAATTCTTCCGGCAATTTATTCACCGGTTCTTCTACATTTCTATAGTTGCTGACAAGTTGAACGACGATAAAACAAATTGCAGCAAGAGCAATTATTCCCTTCTTCCTTGATTCTATTGAATTGATTTTTTGAACAAGAAATTCTAACCCAAAGACAAACAAGAAACCGCACGTGATAAACAGCAGAAGAAAATATGAATCGATATCGAAGATGCTATAGTTCAATGCGTACGCAAGATCGGTTACGATGAATATCGCCAAAAAATAAAAGCGCGTGCGTGATTGAAGAAACGACGCAATCAATCCCACAGCAATAACGATTGCGACGATGGGATGGAATTCATCGGTAAAATGCGAAACAAGATACGTGAATTGTCTCTGCACTACATCCCAGCCGGAAAACATCCACACGCGAAATTGTTTGCCGCTCACATGCCAGAAGATGCGCTCCAACGTTGCCGGATGTCCCCAATCCGGAATTGGATGTGATGATGCGCGAATCGGGAAATATAAGTAGGTTGAAAGTCCGAGCAAGAAAAACGGAAGAAGATAGAACAATCGCTCGAATGATTGTCGTTTCAATTTAAAGATATAAAAATACAACCACGCAAATGCCGGAATCGTCAGCACGGTTGTCATGTGATTGCAAAAACATAATCCGTACGCGTAGGCAAAAAATATTAGATTCCGAGCGAGAGCATTTTGATTCGCAGCTTGCTCGCTCATTCCACGAACGAAAAAGAATATTGTTGTAAGAAGAAGAACAAGATGCAGCGAGTACACTTCGATGCTGTTGGATTGCGA
>DATKMP010000176.1:0-9018 GCA_035541775.1 Bacteroidota bacterium
GACTCTACATCGGTGCAAGCGGCGGATTATTAGTCGATGATACGCTTCGTACGAATGACCCGAACATTTACGCCGCCGGTGATATGATCGAAGTTGTGAACAAAATTCATGGGCGCAACGTACGCATTCCGCTCGCGGGCCCGGCAAATCGTCAGGGCAGAATTGCCGCAACTAACATGCTCGGCGGTGCGATGCATTATCGCGGCGCGCTTGGTTCATCTGTCGTTAAGATATTTCAGTATACAGGCGCTTCAACCGGATTAACGGAAAAAGCTGCACGCGATTCAGGATTTGATGCCGGTGTCTCGTACATGTTTAAAGATCATCACGTTTCCTATTATCCAAGCAGCAAGCAGCTTGCATTAAAAATCGTGTATGACAAAAAAACAATGCGCCTGCTGGGCGGACAGGCATTTGGTGAAGCGGGCGTCGAAAAACGCATTGATGTTTTAGCAACCGCATTGCAAGGGAAAATGACCTTAGAAGATCTTTCGGAAATCGATCTGGCCTACGCACCGCCGTTCAATGGTGCCAATGATCCAGTGAATCTCGCTGCATTTGTCGGATTAAATGATATCACACAATACAGTCCCTCCAAAACACCTGCGGAGGTATTAATCGAAATAAAAAACAATGGTGGTATTGTTTTAGATGTACGAACGTTCGGTGAACAAAGCAAAGCACCGTTAGAAACCGCGCTCCATATTCCCGCAGATGAAATTCGAGATCGACTGGAGGAAGTACCAAAAGACAAAACCATTTATCTTTTCAGCAAGGATGGATTTTTAGGGCACACGACGTTACAGGTATTAAAAGCAAATGGATGGAATCGGTTTTATAATATTACCGGCGGGTACCTTGCTGCACGCTGGTTTCAAGATTGGAAATTAAACATATAATACTCACTAAAGGAAACAATCACATGTCTACTATCGAAGAAAAAATAAAATCAGGCGCACTTATTGTCGATGTCCGCACAGCGGAAGAGTTTGAAGAAGAGCATTTCCCGAATGCCCTCAACATTCCTGTCGATCAAGTGCAGCAGCGTATTTCAGAATTCGGTGCAAAGGATAAACCAGTTGTCCTCTATTGCGCCAGCGGTGCCCGCAGCGCCTACGCTACTCGAATGCTCCGCTCCATGGGATATACCGATGTTGTCAATGCAGGCGGATTGAGCGATATGCCGGGAATGTAAAAGAAAGAAGCGATCAACCGTTTAAAAATGGATGCTTGAAATAATAGAGAGACAAAAAATGAAAACACAATCCTATATTTATTTTGAACGAGAGATCAATGGAATTGCTTCTGATAGTGCATTCATCATCGCTTGATTGATAAATTCAAGATGATTGTTTCAACACCACGATGCAATCCCCGCTTGTATTGTTTCAACGATGCCGCTGCGGAATCAAAATATTGCCGCAGTTCGATGATGGTCATATCGTAATGGGATTTCATGCGATACTCCGGATCTATTAATCCGGCGATAAAAAATACTTTTTTCTTACATCGATTTGCTTGTCGTAAAACAATGCCCGTTGCTTTATCCAATTCACTTTGACGGTCATATTTTCCCTCCGCGGTAATGACAAGGTCGGTATACTGTATCGCATCGGTGAGCCTCAATTGTTTACAGAGAAAATCTTTCGAACGAATAATCGAGACTTTGCTCAGCAGCATCAATCCAAGACTTACTCCACCTCCCGCTCTTAATTTCTTTCGTGACCATGAACGTTTATGCTGTTGTTCTAAAACACGAATGATATTTTTAAATCCGCTTTCCATCTTGCGGGCTTCGTTCGCTGTTGCACCTTTTTGCGGCGAGAATAACAGCGATGGGCCATCTTTCCCCGTCAACAGCACAGCAACATCGAGCATAACTTGAAAGAAAATAATGGTGGAATAAATCTTCGCAATTTTCTTGATTCTTAAAATTTATTGGAGTAAAGTACCAACAGGATGTTTTGACGAACAGATGTGCATTACGCATGTTGTATCGTTTTACGCGGGTGCATGAAAAATAAATACAATCAGAGTACCATGAAATTATACCAAAAGATATTCTTCATACTTTGTTTCATCCATGTTATTGTATTTGAACTACATGCTCAATGGACCCAACTCCCTGGACCACCGGGAGGATATGCCTATTGTCTCTCAAGTGATAGTGTCAATATCATGGCCGGTGTTGAGAACGGTATTTATTTATTAAGACCGGGATCAAAATCATGGGAACGAAAAGAAACAATATTTGATGATCTAGTACTTGGAATTTCCAATTATCAAAACTACATCTCAGTACTTACTGCAAATAGTGGTGCATATTATAGTACAGATACTGGACAAACATGGTACCACGGAAGCATTACGTTGCACAATATCGTTCATTGTATGGATCGACACGGTTCAATCATCTTTGCAGGAATGGATTATTATAATAAAGGACTCATCTCTAGGAGTATAGATAACGGTGTTCATTGGGGGCAATGTTTAGATGCTTCGTATGATGGCGAAGTCGATTGTTTGGCACACAATGACAGCAATGTCATTGCAGGTACGATGGGAGGTGTTATTTATAAAAGCACCAACAATGGCGATACATGGAATAAATTATTTTCCACTAATAACTGTATCGAAGCACTTTACTATGACGCACACAGGATCATCGCAGGTTGTAACAACGTATTCTGGATAAGCAATGATGACGGTTCGACTTGGGATATTTCGTCTTCATCTATCATAGGAACGGTAAAACGTATTATTTCATATAACAACAGATTGTACGCTCCAACTATTACAGATTCACTCGCGTATTGTTATGAAAGCGATGATCATGGAAAGACATGGCATCTTCAGTCAAGCGGAATTGGAGGCCGTGGAGGATTTTGTCAAATAAATGCAATGGCAAACAGGGATTCTCTCTTTGTTATTGCTTCAGTATGTGGTTTATATTCATCGGTAGATAACGCAAAAACTTGGCAATTGTTCGATACATCTGTTTCGCAGGCAACTATTACTTCCATTGTAACAATGGGTAAACGCTTGATTGTCGCCTCACAAAATTATGGCTTATGTTATTCCGATGATAACGGATGGTCATGGAGCGGACCGGTCTCCGGATTACCACAAAATGGTTATTTTAATTTATGTACCTTTCATTCCTTGGTGTTCGCGACATGCTCACCCAATCAATTATTTGTAAGCGCAGATAGCGGGTGCTCATGGAAATCTTGCTCAAATAATCTCAGCAATAAAAATAATATATGTTTATGTGCATACAATAATTCGCTCTACTTGGGATCGGATTCAGGAGTTTTCGTCAGTCATGACACTGCTTCATCTTGGCAAAATTTGAATCCTGGAATACATTTTAAAGTCAGTCATATACTAACAATCAACAACACTCTCTTTGCGAATTTAGATACTGCCGTTTATCGCAGCGTTGACGGAGGCAATCATTGGATAAAAGTATATATCGGAGCTGCATCGGGGAGCGTAACAATAAAGCAGATCACACCGTATGGTCCATATTTGTATGGAGCGATGGATGATGATTTTGGAATTTTTTATAGCAGCGATAACGGTGCTAGTTGGGTAGTGAATAATAGTTTGCAACAAGATGTATTTAGCATTTATGTAACATCCATTACTTCCATAGCAAATTGGATTTTTGCTAGCACAATAGGGTTTGGTGTTATTACCAGTAACGATTATGGAAACACCTGGTACACCATCAATGATGGATTAAATCAATCGAGCTTGAATTATATAACAATATTAGGACAAGATATTATTAGTTTCCCAATGGCATGCGGTGCAGAGTTCCTTCCATTGAGTGCTCTGAATATTACATCCGTAAAAACGATTTCACCGAACAAACAATCTTTTATATTATATCAAAACTATCCTAATCCCTTCAATCCATCAACAACAATTAATTATAAGATCCCGTACGATGCTTATGTGCATATAAAAATATACGATATTCTGGGGAGAGAGGTTACAACTTTAGTCGATAGTAAAAAACAGGCAGGGACGTATTCGGTTACATTTAATGGTGGAAAATATGCAAGCGGAATTTACTTTTATAGAATTGATGCAGGTACATATCATTGTACAAAGAAGCTACTTTTAATAAAATAAGATACTCATTGAATATAGGTTGTATGATTCGGATTCTGTTCACGACCAACGTATAGAGTAGGATTTTACACCTGCTCGTACAACGCGGATTCGAGTTTCTCGATATCCTGTGCATCACCCTTGACTGCTCTTTCTGAAACTCTATGAACGAAAATGGAATCACAAAAAAAAATCTTTCTAAAATCTTGCAAAGCCAATAACGATTTGTTAAATTTTTTGTATGGACAATATCATGACTTCCTCTTTTGAAGAGGAATCTACAATCGACGAACCTCCGCATACACAAATTGTACAGAGAGCCTACTCTCTGTTTGTATACGAAGATAATTCTATTAACTCTGCGCATTATCATCGTGCGGGTTCCCTGCCGGGATTACCTCTGGTGTAATCTCTTCCTCTGCCGGGTTCACCCGACTTGCTTCAGACAATGCAATGAATTCTTGATATGGTGAACAATGGCACACACACTTCAATACCAATCTATAATCTGTTTTTTGTGGATGATACAAACGAGCATCTATAAATGCAGGATTATCTCCATTCGTTTAAAACATTTTTATTTCGAAACAAACGATGTATCGTATTGCTTTACAGACCAACATTCCTTTCTCTCTTTATCCTGTCATCAGCGTTTATAAGGAGACACTTCAAATGACTAAGACTATTCAAAACGTTGTTTCCCTTCTTTCAAAGCCCATAAAAATCAATTCTAATTCTCATATACAGGTTTCGCCGCTTCTTATCGAAGCGGCACATCGTGAAATTGCAGATGTGATCACGAAACTCGGTACATCACAACAAGGTTTATCGCCTGAACAAATTGAATCACTCACAGAACTTCACGGCCCAAATGAAGTTGCACAAGAAGTAAAACACGGGTGGATGTGGAGGCTTCTCGTTTCTTTGCGCAATCCGCTTGTGGTGCTGTTGACTGCCCTTGCAGCAATTTCGTACGCAACCGGAGATGTGCGGGCAGGCACGGTTATGTGCTTGATGGTGGTTCTCGGTGTTTTGTTAAAATTCATTCAAGAAACTCGCGCCGATTCAGCGGCAGCAGAGCTTAAAGCAATGATCAAAATTACGGCAACCGTCATACGGAATGGTCAGACAATGGAAGTGCCGCTGCGAGAAATCGTCCCGGGAGACATAATAAAGCTTTCTGCAGGAGATATGGTACCTGCAGATTTACGCATTATTTCTTCAAAGGATTTATTCATTATCCAAGCAAGTTTAACAGGAGAATCGTTACCGATTGAAAAGTTCGATACGCGCGAAACGCGCGAAGGAATATCACCCCTCGAATTTTCGAACGTCTGTTTTCTTGGTACCAGTGTCGAAAGCGGGACTGCCTTGGCTGTCGCGGTTGCAACAGGCCGGCAGACTTATTTTGGCAGTATGGCCGGAAGCATCACGAGCCATCCCATTGAAACCAGTTTTGATAAAGGTGTGAAACGGTTTACATGGCTGATGCTTCGGTTTATGATGGTGATGGTACCGCTGGTATTTCTCATCAATGGTTTGACGAAGGGGAATTGGGGCGAAGCATTTTTCTTTGCCCTCGCCGTCGCGGTCGGATTGACACCTGAAATGCTTCCGATGATTGTCTCCGTTAGTCTCTCTCGTGGTGCAATTCTAATGTCGCGGAAAAAAGTCATCGTGAAGAGACTTAACTCCATCCAGAATTTTGGCGCAATGGATATTTTATGTACGGATAAAACCGGAACGCTGACCATAGATCACGTTGTGCTCGAACATCATTGCGATGTCGTCGGAACAGAAGACGATGCCGTTTTGAGAGACGCTTACCTCATCAGTTATTTTCAAACCGGATTAAAAAATGTACTTGATCGGGCTATCCTCGATCGGCGCGACGATGTGCACGAACCCCATGCTGTTGATCTGCATAAAAAAATGGACGAGATTCCTTTCGATTTTTCACGACGGATGATGTCGGTCGTTGTTGAAATGCCAAACGGAAACTCGCGCCTTCTCACCAAGGGTGCCCCGGAAGAAGTATTTCGGCGCTGCACACGATTTGAACTGGATGAGGAAGTTCTTCCGATGGATCCCGTGCTCATTCAAGATTTACGAGACGAGTATGAGCGATTGAGCGCAGAAGGATTCCGCGTGTTGGCTGTCGCCTACAAAGATACTCCAACAAAAACAGCGTATTCAAAAGACGATGAAGCTGACCTTGTCTTGCGAGGATATGTCGCATTCCTTGATCCGCCAAAAGAAACAGCGGGACCTGCAATCGTCGCACTCCAAAAACATGGTGTAACGGTAAAAATTTTGACTGGGGATAATCATCTTGTGAGTAAAAAAGTGTGTCATGATGTGGGATTACCGACCGAGCACGTTGTTATCGGAAGTGATATCGACAATTTATCAGATGAAGAGCTTCTCGAAGTTTCGAGAAAAGCAACCGTCTTTGCCCGCCTCTCCCCTGCACACAAACAGCGAATTATTCAGGTACTTCGCGCCAATGGCCATGTCGTTGGATTTATGGGTGATGGTATTAACGATGCACCGGCGTTGCGAGCGGCCGACGTCGGCATATCCGTCGATTCAGCGGTCGATATTGCGAAAGAATCTGCCGATGTCATTCTTCTTGAAAAGAGCCTCATGGTATTGGAAGAGGGTGTCATTGAAGGACGGAAGGTATTTGCAAACATCGTTAAATATGTTCGTATGGGAGCAAGTTCGAATTTCGGCAATATGTTCAGTGTCTTAGGGGCAAGTGCCTTTCTTCCCTTCGTACCGATGCTGCCGATTCAAGTACTCACAAATAATTTATTGTATGATTTTTCACAGGTTCCTATTCCAACCGATAATGTCGATCCTGAACAGGTGGAAAAACCGCGCCCCTGGTCGATGGATGAAATACGCCGATTCATTATTTATATCGGCCCGATCAGCTCCATCTTTGATTATACAACGTATTTTGTGATGTTATTTCTTTTTCACTGTTGGGACCCTTCAAAAGCATCGTTGTTTCAAACCGGATGGTTCGTGGAATCCCTTATGACGCAAACACTGATTATTCATATCATCCGAACAAACAAGATACCGTTTATTGAAAGCATGCCAAGCGTTCCACTTATTCTTACATCAGCGATTATTATGATGTTTGGCATGTGGCTGCCGCATTCCGGGTTAGCATCAGCGCTTGGATTTACTGCATTACCGCCGTTGTATTGGCCCATTCTTCTAGTAACATTGGCATGCTATATTATTCTCACACAAATGGTAAAAGCATTTTTATTACGAAAGCACTGGATTTAATGGACTGGATGGTACTTTGATAAGGCACTATGAGAAACAACGACTTTATTCTATAACATATTTTTAGGTTTTGGACGATTTCTTTTTAGATTTCTTTTTGGGAATCTTTTCAATTTTTTGTTTTGAAACACCGGTATGGATAATTGCGAAATTATTTTTAGTGGAAAAAGGATGCTGATGATTCCCGTAGAAATTAACGTTCGATAAAATATTTGCTTCATCGGATCCGCCAAAAATTAACAAACAAAACAACATTGTTTCGTACGTATTGCACCATCGTAACAGGCACACACATACGTTGAATGAACGACGTCTATTAACTACAACCGTTTATCGATCCCAACATCTGATCGATGACCAAATATTTATATAAAATTTTTCCCGGGACTTGAACAACCACCATGCCGTTGCCGGGATCGGTACTTCACAAACAAAGATTAGCAAATAGAAGGAATAAAGTCAACAGATATTTAGGCCATTGCGGAGAAAATGTGACGGTACTAACGAAATCTTCCCCATCCGTCAATACAGGCCCGTGCAACTGCCTTAGAAATTTTGTTGAAGGAATTTTGTGGAGCTGATCAGGATCGAACTGACGACCTCTTCGTTGCGAACGAAGCGCTCTCCCAACTGAGCTACAGCCCCATTATTTATTATTAGAAATAAGATACTGAATAAGTCAAAAAAAAACAATGTGTCGTGCCGGATTTGTTTTACCGGCTTACAGATACGTTAGCTGTAATGAAGTGATACTATTGTCATTTAAAAAATATTCCGAGCAGTTTTTCGCTCATGTAAAACAACAACATTCCCGCAAACACTAAAATAGGCGGCCAGCGACTTTCGGTTTTATTCACTTCTGGAATCAAATCGCTCGCGCCAACATACGTGACTGTTCCCGCAGAAAAAGCAAATGCTATACCGACCATGCGTGCATCCACATTTTCAAGGAAAAATACCGAGCTTGCTCCAAGCAATGTTGCAAGTGCAATGCCGACGGAGGAGTACAACACTGTTTTTTTCGGGAACCCCGCCGAAGTCATAATCGAACCGATGGTCAACCCTTCAGGAAATTTATGCAAGAGAATAGCAAGGAAGATGAGCAGCCCAAGGAAGAAATTATATTGCAGCCCAACAGAAATGGAAAGTCCATCGAAGAATGCATGGATGCACAGGCCGACGAATGCGGAATAGCCGGTACGTTTTGTCATCATGACGTCGTGATGCGTCTCTTCGCCGAAATGCAAATGCCCGACGACCGTATGCTCGAAGAAATGAATCGTGGCAAAGCCGATGAGAATCCAGATTGCCGCCGTCGTGTCGAGCATTTTAAAACTTGCGGGAACAAGTTCGATAAACACTAACGAAAGAATGAATCCCGCACCGAGTGCAAGCAGCGTTTCCTGTGCGCGCGCCGGCCAATTTTTTTTGTACACGATCAGCGCACCGCCGAAAACAACAGCGAGCGAGGCAATAAGGGCAAGCAATAGAATGTGTAATTTCATTTCACTCCTGCGTATGGCATTTTCCGATATTTTTTGGCATCACTATGAGAGTTTTCATAATCTTTCATATCGAGAACTTTTTCGT
>DATKMP010000177.1:0-8505 GCA_035541775.1 Bacteroidota bacterium
GATGGATGATATTGAAATGATGGCTTCGGTTGTGAACGTGCTGGGAATTTTAGTATGTGCTACCGGAATCTTCATCGGATTATATTTTGTCGGGACGGATGGGTACAACTTATTTATCAAATATAAAGAAAAACAGTGAAGTAAAACGGGTTCCTCTTATTTCCATTCTTCCGGACGGTGAAGCATATATCCATCTGCTTTTTGTATCACATCGGGAAAAATACTTTTGGCAAGATTTGCCCGTCCGATAGATAGTGTGGCATGAGCAAATCGTTGCAATGTCCAAGAATTTCGTTGCGGAGGAAATGCAACAATAACTCGTTTATCTGGAAAAAGTTTTTTAATGGCAAGAATAGGAGCGGTAAGATCGCTGTCTGCCGAAATGAGTACTGCCGTATCACAAAGATTTTCATACGCATCTGAAAGCATTTCGACTGCAATGTTGACATCCGTCATTTTTTCTTGAGGAACCAGTTCTTTATTGCCGCATTTATTGCATCGCCGAGGATTAGCCTGATATTGACCATAATAAATTTTAAAATCACTTAAGGTTTCGAGTGCTTCAATAAAGGTGGATTGCCGACGCTGTTTATCCGGCGGATAGGAAACACGGCTGGTAAAATATTTTGTCGTTACCAACGTTTGATGTGGTTTTAATAAGTTTTGGCTAAGAAGCTGAAGATTAAGCCAGTAAAATCTTTTCCAGCGTGCGGCCTTTAATCCGAAATATAGATTAAATCCATCGATGTACGTTATGACACGTTCTTGCTCCATATTCCTCTTGACATTTATCGAATCTTCGTTAAATTATAAATGTAGTTTAACAGCACCGACGCGAGTAACGTCGGCATGACGGCTTCAAGAGAAATCTTGGAGCCGTTTCTTTTTGTTGTCATATTCAATCATCAAGATAATTTCACTAGACAAAAGCTAATGTCTTTCTGGATTATTGTCAAGATTGTCATAATTTATCTATTCTTGTATTTCTTCCAAACTTTCTCTACCATAATTGCCACTTATGCAAATTCTCTGGAGCATTTTTTATAATTATTGTTTTGTGCCGGTGTTCTGGCTGCTGCTGCAAGCGGCGGCAGTGCTCAACAACAAAATCAAGCGCGGCGTGCGCGGGCGCGATCAATTGTTTGAGCGGTTAGAACGCGACGTGAAGAAGCTCGCATCCAAGCGGCGCGTATGGTTCCACTCTTCTTCGATGGGAGAATTCGAGCAGGCAAAACCCATTATCGCAGCGCTGAGAAAAAAATATTCCGACATCAACATTATCGTTACGTTTTTCTCGCCGTCCGGCTACGACCATACAAAAAATTACAAACTCGCAGACATCATTATGTACATTCCTTTCGATACCAAAACAAATGCACGGCGTTTTGTGGATTTGATTCAGCCGACAGCGGCCGTGTTTGTGCGGTACGATGTATGGCCGAATCATTTGGGTGCATTGGTGGAACGCGGCATACCGGCATTCATCGCCAATGCCACGATGCGCAGCAACTCTTCCCGCTTTTATCCCGTGCTGAAAAATTTTCATCATCATTTATATAATGCGCTCACTTCCATTCTCACCGTCTCACAACGCGATGTCGAGGCGTTCAAACGATTCCAGCTCGATCATCCGACACTCGAAGCCATCGGCGAAACGCGGTACGATCAGGTGTGGCAGCGCAGTGCCGAAGCAAAACAAAAGCATTTGATTCCACCCGCAGTCTTAAAAGGAAAAAAAGTTTTGCTTGCCGGCAGCATTTGGCCGGAGGATGAAGAAGTATTGATGCCCGCGGTGAAAAAATTATTAGCGTACGATAAAAAAGCGCTTATCATTCTCGTGCCGCATGAACCGACAGAAGAAGCATTGGATGCCATCGAAAAAGAATTGAACGCCCACATCAAATCGCTTCGCTTTTCTGCTCTCAATGATTACAATCGAGAGCATGTGATTATTGTGGACAGCGTTGGAATTTTGATGGCGCTGTACCAATATGCGCAAGTAGCATACGTCGGCGGAAGTTTTCGTCAGGGTATTCACAATGTCCTGGAGCCGGCAGTGTACGGCATTCCTGTCGTGTACGGACCGCGGCATACTAACTCGCAGGAAGCAGTGGAACTTGCAAAACGCGGCGGCGGATTTGTGGTGAACGACCAGCAGGATTGCTATCGCACCTTGCGTACGCTGTTAGACGACAAAAAAGCACAAAGCAACGCTGGAACGATTGCGATGGAATTAGTGAAAGAAAACATCGGCGCAACCGAGCGGTTTATGAAACACCTCGAACAGGTGGTATAATTTTTTCCTCTCTTGCAACACACACAATTTCTGTGTAGTGTTCTTCATTAAAAAGATTTATGAAACAATTTTTCGCCGATATTGCGCTTCCGGTCCCCGTGGATCATACGTTCACCTATTTTGTGCCGCCGGAGCTGCAGCCCCTTGCTCTTCCCGGCATGCGCGTGCTGGTTCCCTTCGGCAGAAAATATCTTACCGGCGTCATCGTCGGTTTGCCGGAAACATCGAACGTCAAAGGACTCAAACCCATTCGCGATATTCTCGACAGCACGCCGTCGTTTTCTGCGGAAATGCTTGCGCTCGCCAAATGGATCGCGGATTATTATCTTGCACCGTTAGGCGAAGTGTTACGTGCGGCAACGCCGCAGGGATTTACACAGGAAAGCAAAAAGTTCATTCAATTAACGTCGAACGGAGTTCTTGCCGATCTTGCTTCGATCAAAAAATCTGCGCCAAAACAATTTGCTGTGCTTCAAGCTCTTGCCGATGGTAAAGCACTTTCGTTATCGCATCTCCAGAAAAAAACCAGCGTCCGAAGCATTGCGGCTCTTGCATGCGAATTGCAGTTGCGCGGCTGGGTCTCTCTTTCGGAAGAAATTGAAAAGCAAAAAGCAAAACCCAAACTCGAAAAAATTGTTTCACTCACGGCCGTAGGAATTTCTCTTCCCGCCGAAACACGGCTTACAGAAAAACTGGAAGCCGTGCGGCAACAGCTTCTTGCCGAATGCGCCGAAATTTCTTCTGCAGTCGAACTGCGGACATTTTTAAATCGTACACACACATCGCTCTCTTCTCTCAAGACATTGGAAAAAAAAGGATTGGTGAAGTTCGGTGCGCGCGAAATATTCCGCATCTCCGAGTACGACGCCGCAGAACCGCCGCCCAAGATTACGCTCAATCCGCATCAACAGCTTGCGCTGGAAAAATTGACCGAAGCATTAAATCGCAAAAATTTTCGAGCATTTTTATTGTACGGCATCACGGGGAGCGGTAAAACACAGGTGTACATCGAAGCGATTCGGCACACGCTGGCCATGAAGAAAACCGCCATTGTGCTGGTTCCGGAAATTTCTCTCACGCCGCAAACCGTGCGCCGTTTCAAAGCCCATTTTGGGAACAACGTTGCCGTGATGCACAGCCAGATGTCGATAGGCGAACGATTCGATGCGTGGCGCATGGCGCGTGATAAAAAGGTACACATTGTTATCGGACCTCGCTCTGCGATTTTCGCTCCGTTGGAAAACATCGGACTGATTGTCGTCGATGAAGAGCACGAGGGCTCGTACAAGCAATATGATTCCACGCCGCGGTATCACGCGCGGGATGTTGCCGTGGTGCGCGCATCGCAAAATCATGCCGTTGTGCTGCTCGGCTCCGCTACGCCGTCGGTGGAAAGTTATTTCAATGCACACAACGGAAAGTACACGCTGTTAGAATTGCCGGAACGCATCGATACGGCAAAACTTCCATTTATCGAAATCGTCGATATGGCAAAAGAGCGCAAACAGGTGTATGAAAATACCAAAGAAGAAGTAAAACTCAGCGGAAAAGAATTTCCCAAACATCTTCCTCCGTCGTCCCTTTCAAAACTTCTGCGAATGCACATGGAGGAACGGCTCGCGCGTAAAGAAGGAATTATCCTTCTCCAAAACCGCCGCGGCTTTTCTCACGTGATGGAGTGTTACGAATGCGGCCATGTGGAACGATGCGACAACTGCGAAGTCTCGCTTACCTATCACGCTACGAAAAAACATTTACGCTGCCACTACTGCGGATTCGTTAAAAAGCCACCTACGATTTGTCCGCAATGCGGCAACACGGAGATGCGGCTGTATGCATTCGGCACGCAGCAAGTTCAGGAAGAATTGCAACAGATGTTTCCGAAAGCAGCGATCTTACGGATGGATCGCGACACCACCTCGCATCGCGGCGCGCATCATCGCATCCTTCAGCAATTTGAAAACGGCGAAGCGGATATTTTGCTCGGCACACAAATGGTTGCCAAAGGTCTGGATTTTCCGCGCGTCACGCTCGTCGGCGTAATCTCGGCGGATACACAAATGCTGCTGCCGGATTTCCGCGCATCGGAAGGAACCTTTCAATTGCTCACGCAAGTTGCGGGACGCGCCGGACGAAGCACGCTTGCCGGCGAAGTTGTTATCCAAACGTTGCAGCCATCGCATTATAGTTTGAAGTTTGCGAAGACGCATGACTTTTTAGGATTTTATCGGGAAGAATTGGAACACCGCCGCGAACTCAACTATCCTCCATTCTCACGCATCGTCTTGATAGAATTTTCCGGAATGAATGAATCCGACGTTCAGCATCACGCAAAAAAATTTTCGGAACTTCTCGCTCAGCACAATACGCAGAAACGCTTTCTCGTTCTCGGCCCCGCCGATGCCGCCATCCCGAAGATCAACAACCGGTTTCGGAAACAGCTCGTGATTAAAGACTTGAAGACATTAGATCCTTCCGCATCCTTCCTGCGCGGCGCGTTACAAAAGGCAAAAACTCAATACGCTGCCTCGCCGCTTGGCAAAAGCCAATCCATAAAATTGACGATCGATATTGATCCGGCGGGAATGCTTTAGAATAGCATCGTCTTCACATTGTTCCATTCATCGTTATTCTTTTCAAACGTCCGTGTTTATTGAGGAATAACTGGATCATTCCGCATTCTTCCATTGCTGGAACTAATTGCAGCGCAGATTCGTTGTATGATTTGAATTTGAACGATGGACCATGTCTCAACAATCGAAGGAGGCTCTTATGAAAACTACAGAACGTTACGGACCTAAAATTGATGCTGCACTTTCCCTCTGGGTCAAGCTGGCACGTGCGCACGACACGCTCGCTCACTTGACAGCAACCAATATTCGTACATTCAACTTAACGCCTGCACAGTTTGGAGCCATCGAGTGCCTTGGCCATCTGGGGCCGATGTTAATCGGCGATCTCACCAAAAAACATCTCGTGAGCGGCGGAAACATGACCGTGGTGGTGGACAATCTTGAAAAAGACGGATTGGTCAAGCGCGCGGTTTCCGCGGAAGACCGGCGTGCATTTTTAGTACACTTAACACCGAAAGGAAAACGATCGTTCGATAAAATTTTTATTCAGCATGCAGAATATCTTGCCCAGCTTGTTTCGGTTCTTCCAGAAGAAGAACAATTGGAATTATCGCGACTGTTGAAAAAACTCGGTACCGGTGTGATGGATCGGGCAACTGCGAAGGAAAAAATAAATTTGCGATGAAGAGAAACACTCGTCATCATTTCCCCATTTAAAGAAGGAGAACAACTATGAAACATGTTGCATTGCTCGTTGTTACGATACTCGCTACAGTATCAATCGGCTTAGCACAGGCACGTTGGACATTGGATAAAGTACATTCCAGCGTTCAGTTCAGCGTGAAGCACATGGTGATTTCAACCGTTACCGGGTCGTTCAAAGATTTTTCGGTCGATTTAAAGTCCGATAAACCGGATTTTTCCGATGCGTCCGTCAACGCGGTAATCAACGTTGCCAGCATCAATACCGATAACACGATGCGCGACGGACATTTGAAATCGGACGATTTTTTCAATGCAGAAAAATTTCCTGAAATAAAATTCGTCAGCACATCGTTCGAAAAGGTTGGCGAGATGAACTATAAAATTACCGGCAATTTGACTATGCGCGATGTCACCAAACAAGTTGTCTTCGATGCTGTGCTTGGCGGGACATTAAAAACAGACCACGGAACGCTTTCCGCATGGACGGCAACAACCACCGTTAACAGGTTCGATTATAATCTGAAATGGAATAAGGCGCTTGAAACCGGCGGGTTAATGGTGGGACAAGATGTAACGGTTACATTAAATTTAGAATTGAACAAACAATGAGGACTCGCGAGAAAACAAAAAGTCCGCTCCAGTGAACCGGGGCGGACTTTTTATCGTCAACGACCAATTACTTAAAGGTCATAAATTGTTCTTCCGGTGTTAAACAATTCGTGCAATGATTCGGGCAATCGTTGCCGTACACCGCGCCGCACGTGAGGCACACGTTGTAAGAAGACGGCAACGATGTTACATTGGCGTTATCGATGGCATTGAGAGCAGCAACAAGCAACGCACGGTGCTGTTCGCCCACCTTCAGCGCATAATTGATGCTGAGCGCTGCAAGCGGAAGTTTTTCATCGCCTGCGACTTGTGCGTACGCGGGATAGACGGCATCCACTTCCTTCACTTCGGCTTTAATTGCTTCTTGAAGATTTTCTCGTGTGGTTTTTATATCGATCGACGGTGAAACATTTTCAACGCGATCGCCCAATTGTTCAACAATAGATTTGTTGGTGGAAGCATGGATTGCTTCTGCGCGTGCGAGTGCGCGGAATAACACGGCAAGTTTTGGCTGATTTTCTTCCCGTGCTTTTTGTGCATACGCGGTATATTTTGCAGACGTCGTCATTTCGGTTTCGTATGCTTTTTTAAGATGAATAAGAGTTGCAGGTGTTGCCGCAAACGTTGTGTTTGCTATTACAAGCGCCCCAAAAGCCAGACTGGCAAGTTGTACACGCATGGTATAATTCCTTCTATTGATAATATGTGTATTCTTGAAAATGCAATAATTACCGTGGCATTTTCAATATGTTTGCATGTTATAAACGTTTTGGGGAGAAAGAAGTTTCATTGGATATTTTGCATAACAACATCCTTTTGCAGCTAGAAATTTCGACAATGATGCTGACTTCCATCTTGCCTTCACTTCTGAATGTCCGTATATTAGTCCCCAATAAAAAGGATTCGTATGAATTTTCAATTCTTATCGCCGCAAAAATTATCAGATGCGCGAAATTTATATCCTCACACCAAGAACGGTTCAATCTACCTCAACCATGCTTCAACAGGGCCATTTTCCACACGCGTGGTTGAAGCGCTGACATCATATTTGCAAAATCGATCATCAGGAATTGTCGAAACATACCGAACCGATGTCCGTGCGGTGACCGCTTGCAAAAATGCGATTCAAACTTTGGTCCATGCAGAATCATCCGAACGCATTGCGTTTATCTCGAATACCTCAGAAGGAATCAATATTATCGCCAGCGGTTTGCCATGGAAATCCGGAGGCCGCGTTGTGTTGAACGATAGTGAATTTCCTGCGAATGTTTATCCATATTACCGATTGAAAAAATACGGAGTGGAATTAGACATTCTTAAAAGTATTGATGGGAAAATAACGCCGTCGATGATTGAACAAGTACTGACACCGAAGACGCGCGTTGTGGCATTGAGCGCCGTACAGTTTCTAAGCGGCTATCGTGCCGATCTTGAAGCAATCGGAAAAATATGCCGCAGCCGCGGAATCTGGTTTGTGGTGGACGGCATTCAGGCGGCTGGCGCAATCAAAATCGATGTGCAGAAAATGTGTATCGATGCATTCGCTGCGGGCGGACAAAAATGGTTGATGGCACCGCATGGCATCGGCTTTTTGTATCTTACCGAATCAATGCAGAACGTAATCGATCAGCAGCATCTCGGATGGCTATCTGTCAGCGATCCGTGGCAGTTTTTCAATTACGAACAGCCGCTGTCGCCTTCGGCGCGGCGATACGAAGGCGGATCGTTGAATATTCCCGGTGTTATTGGCATGCATCCGGCATTAGAAACATTGCTGGAATTCGAACCTGAAGCAATTGAATCGCACATTCTTGCGATTACAAAAATTTTGATGAACGAACTGCAAACAATCGACGGACTGCGACTCATTTCACCGGAAGCGGATGGGGAACGTGCAGGAATTGTTTCTGTTCGAAAACAAGATGGCGACTTTCCACTATCGTTTTCGGATTCGCTGGAGCAGCGAGGCATGACGTGCTCGGTGCGGAACGGCACACTGCGATTCTCCCCGCATTTTTATAATACGCCGGATGAAATGAAATCGGCAGCGGCAATTGTGAGCGAGCTTCTTTATTAAGGAGGATGTATGGCGGTAAAAATTTTTGTAACGGGTGGAACGTTCGATAAGGAATACAACGAACTTGACGGGAAATTATTTTTCAAAGATACCCATCTTCCCGAAATGCTGAAATCGGGGCGTTGCAAAGTACCGGTAGAAATCCGCACGCTGATGCTCGTGGACAGTTTAGAAATGACGGATGCAGATCGGCAATTGATCGTCGATCAATGTAAGAAAGCAAAAGAGACGCGCATTGTGATTAC
>DATKMP010000178.1:0-3430 GCA_035541775.1 Bacteroidota bacterium
TATCGTAACAGCGGATTCCTTCAAACCAACTGGAACCGTAATGCACCACATGCGACAACACAGAAATCTTCGCATCCTCTTTATCGACGAACTTTCCGTTCATCCAGATTTTTTTCATATTCTCAAAAGCCATTTCTCGTCCCTTGACCCTTCATTATATTTCCATTTGCAGCAGGCGATACCGGCGATTGATGACGCCCTGCATTGCTTCCGCAGATTTTGTCATACGTTCGTTATCTTCCAGCACCCAGCTTGCCTCGCCGTATTTGTAGCCAAGCTGCTTTGCAACTTTTGCAGTTTCATAAAATAAAACACCGCCGGCGCCGGTATTCAAATATTCGGGAATAACACCCAGCACGATGACGCGCACTTTATCGATCTTCTTTTTCTTGGTAAGAAGATGATACAAGCCGGGCAACAAATAACCTTTCTTATTGTACTTCAACGCTTGGTTGATATCCGGAAGCGATAACGCAAAGCCGATCGTTTTTCCTGCAATTTCAGCGAAGAGCACTAACTCGGGAACAATGATCTGTTTCAAATCGGCGGCAAGCGCATCCATTTCCTCATTCGTCATCGGAACAGCGCCCCAATTCTTCGACCAGGCACTGTTATACACAAATTTAACTTTCTCCAGTTCTTCATCGAAATGTTTCATGTCGATGGGACGAATTTGAATGTGCTGCCGCTGGCGTACGAGGGCATTGGCACGTTCGAACCGTTCGGTATAAACTGTTTCTTGACTTAAATCGTACGCATAAAGATCTTTAATCTTTGCCAGACCGTAGTGTTCTAACAACGGCAGATAATACGGCGGATTGTACGTCATCATCACAGTCGGCGGCAAATCATATCCATCAATCAACAATCCGATTTCATCATTCACCGAAGGATTGACCGGACCGCGCATCGCCGTCATGCCATGTTCTTTCAGATATTTTTTTGCCGTATCGAGCAGCGCGTTTGCTACTTGCTGGTCGTCGATGCACTCGAAGAACCCGAAGAAACCGACTTTTTCATTGTGCTCTTTGATGTGATTATGATTTACAATCGCTCCAATACGGCCGACAACGATTCCATCGCGTTCTGCTAAAAAGAATTCCGCATCGGCATGTTTGTAGAACGGGTTCTTTTCGCGATCCATGAGTTTTTTGCGATCCATCAATAACGGCGGTACCCATGCCGGATAATTTTTATAAATTTTCCAAAGGAACCGAATAAAAACTTGAATATCCTGTTTATCTTGTAACGGGCGTACAACAATTGAATCCATTTATCACTCCATCAAAAAAATGCGAACACAGTTGTCGCAATGTCTAATATGCTATTGTATAATATTAAATTGTTTACCGACTTTTTTAAATGCATCAAGAATTTGATCAAGATGGTGTTTTTCATGCGTTGCCATATAACTTGTGCGCAGCGTTTCAAATCCCGGAGGAACACCCGGACGAATGAATGCGTTCACAAAAACACCTTCATCAAACAAGACGCGCCACATCTTTAAAACAATTTCTGTATCGCCGATAACAACGGGAACGACGGCAGAATCATGTTCAAAGGTACGGAATCCCATATCGACCAAGGCATTCCGCACGTACCGTGCATTCGCCATCAACTTCTCGACGCGCTCCGGCTCTGCTTCTAGAATATCCAGCGCTGCCAACGCCGATGCGACCGATGCCGGAGTCGGGCTTGCGCTAAAGATCAATGCCGGCGCATTGTGTTTCAGATAGTCGATCACTTTATGATCGCCGACGACAAAACCGCCGAGCGATGCAAATGTTTTACTGAACGTGCCCATCGTCATATCGCATTCGTTCACCAAATTGTAGTGGCTCGCGGTTCCGCGTCCGCCTTTACCAATCACGCCAACGGCATGCGCATCATCAACCATCACGCGCGCATTATATTTTTTTGCGATCTTGAGCAATTCCGGCAGGTTCACAATTTCACCTGTTGCGCTGAACACGCCGTCTGTGACGATCAATTTGCCGGCTTCCAACGGCAATTTGGAAATAACATTTTCCAAGTGCACCATATCGTTGTGTTTGTATCGCACTAATGTTTGCGAATCGTTCGCATAGGAAAGCATTCCCGCTGCGACAAGCGTTCCGGTAACAATGCTTGCATGGTTTTCTTTGTCGGAAACCACGTATTCACCTTTTTCTATAAGAACGGGTATAACACCTTGCGCCGTTTGATATCCGGTGCTATAGAGAAGGCAATCTTCTTTCCCCATAAATTTCGCAAGGCGGCGTTCCAATTCTACATGCAAATCTAATGTCCCCGTTAAATAACGAGAGCCGGAGCATCCTGTTCCATATTTTTTTACGGCATTGATTGCAGCTTCTTTTACTTTCGGATGTGTTGTTAACCCAAGATAATTATTGGATCCCGCCATGATGCGCATACGTCCTTCGATTTTGACAACAGGTCCTTCGCTTTCTTCAATCGCATGGAAATATGGATAACAGCCCGTTTCTTTTACTTCATCCGCACGGGTGAACATTCTACATTTTTCAAATAAGTCCAATGATAACTCCTACATAATAGTTATGACAAAAAAATCCCCTCGTTTTGCTTGTGACATCTTTTTTGAATATACTTGAATAACGAACGAAAATCAACAATCGAAAATGGAGGATTTATTTCTACTGTATTTCTGACCGGCGGTACGGGCTTTATTGGAAGCCACACCGCAGAATATTTGCTCTCAAAAGGATTGCGTGTACGATGCCTTGTACGTCCGCAACGAAAATCTCTCGGCTGGTTGCAAGGATTGCCGATCGAAACAGTTCAGGGCGACTTGCTCGATCCTGCATCGCTTGCGAGTGCTCTTGAAGGAGTAGAGTACATTATTCACATCGCCGGTGTAACAAAAGCAAAACATCCTTCCGGATATTTTCTTGGCAACGCTACAGCGACACAAAATCTGCTGAATGCTGCTGCAAATGTAAAGACATTAAAAAAATTCTGCTACATCAGCAGCCAAACGGGCGCCGGGCCCAGTCCAGGTGGCAAACCGGTTACGGAAGCCGATCTATGCCATCCTTTGACAAACTATGCAAAATCAAAAATTGCGGCGGAAGCTTTTTGCAAAGAAATGATGGATCGCGTTCCCATTGTCATCATTCGCCCGCCCGCAGTGTACGGCCCGCGAGATACCGATGTATATGAAATGTATCGATATGTTGCTTTGGGGATTCGCCCTGTTATTGGTTCTTCTGAAAAGACGTTGAGTTTAGTTTATGGCCCTGACCTTGCAAAAGGAATTGTGGAAGCAACGCTTTCCGAACGAACGACTGGCGAAACATATTATATCGCAAACCAGGAAATTTATGACTTCTCAACAGTGATCGATACCATAGCATCCTTTAACGGAAAACGAACTCTTAAAGTATATTTCCCAAAATGGCTGATGTACACC
>DATKMP010000179.1:0-3345 GCA_035541775.1 Bacteroidota bacterium
TTTGTCGGTCGAAACACGCCATTCAAAATTGCATGTCGATATGGCCGTGCATAAAGTCGATGTGACACGCATCCACGCCCTCGAAGAATTAGAATATAAACCGGTGACGCTCAATGTGGTCGCGGAGCAGTTGGATACCAAAGAATTGAAGCAGTTTCTATATCCTTGGATCGACTTTCTCGATGGTGAGATGAAATTCCAATTAAAAGCCAGCGGCACGTTTGGAGATTTGCATCTTGAACGTCTCTCGATCGAACTTCCTCATTCACAAATACAGATGCAGGGAATGATCACCAAATTGCATCATCCCGCCGATTTGCATTTGAATCTTCTTGCGAACGAAAATGTGATTTCGTCCTCCGACGTGCTGCATTGTTTACCGGGATTACCTTTGCCCGATCTTTCGTACTTAGGCGAAGTACGATGTTCGTTGACATACGCCGGCGCACCGACGGATTTCCATGCACATCTTATCGGGAGTTCTTCGGTCGGCAGTTTTGATGTCGATGGAAAAATGAATATTCAATCGAACAAGACGTTGTATGATATTGCCGCTTCGATGCACAATGTTGCGCTTGGCACTATACTCGACAACGATCAATTTGAGAGTAATCTCAATGCGCATATAACATTGAACGGCGCCGGATTCAGTCCGCGGACCATGACGGCCATCGGAAGATTGGAAATCGATTCGTCGTCGATCAACGGACTTCCCATTCATCATACCGTTGTTGTAGCAGATGCGGCAGATGGCTCCGTAAATTCTCATGTCTTGTTTTCAATCGATAATACACGCGGAGAGTTTTCCGGAAGAATGAATTACTTGAGCATGGATTCTTTGCTGTATACTTATTCCGGGCGGTTTCTTTCTTTGGATTTAGCCGAATGGCTCAAAGATCAAACGATGGAAAGCGATCTTTCGTTCAACTTGCAAGGTGCCGGAGTCATGGGAGGGGTGAATCGAAAAGATACAGTGGGAATTCAATTTCTACGTTCGTCGTACGGCAATGCAAACTTCGATCGCGGCGAAGCGCAATGCACATATGTAACGGCCAAGAACGGCATCGACAGCCTACACCTTACATCAACTCCGGCAGATATCGATGTGACGGGAAAATTTACGCCGTCTTCTTTAATCAACGGCATCGACCACACCGTTCAGTTGATCTACGATGCCGTAGCGTATCGCATTCAAACAATAGATTCTGTCCGCACTTCCAGCGCCTATCCGGCACCGCATGAATTTCATTCCTCGTTATCTTCCGTTCCCATTGATGCGAAGTTTCATGTCGAGATGAAAGATTTTTCTGTGCTCGGAACTTTTTTACATTCTCCGATGAAAGGCAGTGGAACATTTCAAGGGACGCTGATCGGTGATTCTGTCAACACACAATGGAACGGTCAATGCGAAGTACGACGATTTGGTTATCGAAACACAAGTACGACACTTGCAGCATCCTCACTGGCCATGCAATACGCTTTTGAGGGCATCAACAATAAGGCTATTTTAAAAACCATCAAATCTTCAATTCAATTGCAAACGCAGGATGCCTTTGTCAATTCGCTTGTGCTGAATCGTGCTTCGGTTCACGTGGCGGTCGCCGCAGATTCCATTCCATTCCAAATTGATATGCTGATTGATTCATCCGTCGCAATCAAAACGGAAGGCGTTGCTCAATTCGTTCGCAACACTTACACGGTTGCCATGCCGCAATTGACGATCGGACTTGGCAAGTGTGTCGAAGAAAATTCTGACACGGTCAAATTCAATTTAGGATGCGATGGCTTCGATATTCGTTCGCTGACGCTTTCGCATGAATCTTCTGAAGCGACCGTCACCGGAGTATTCAATCCCAATGGAAATTCGGACATCAGTTATACGCTGACGAATTTTTTCCTAGCCGATCTGAAAGAAATATTGCGGCGCACGCCTTACGGAGAATCATCGACATCATTTAGCGGGATTGTGGATTTGAGCGGATGGTTTCGCGGAACGCTGGCTCACCCTCAAATCAGCGCGGGCATTCGTGCCGATGCCATGGGCATCGACCGGCTTGAAGCGGACAACAGTACCAATCGCACCGTCGTCGGAAGAATTGCGGCGCACGTTGCGTACGCCAACCGGATTTTAGATTTAGATGTTCGCCTGCACAGCCAGCCGGAAAATTTGTTGGCGCAGCCGGATTTGCTGCTGACGGGATCTGTTCCATACGACCTTTCATTTGTTTCCCATGCGGAACAAAAACTTGAAGGTAAAATGGATCTTTTGTTGCAAACGCAGCACATGAATTTAGCGTTTCTTGGACCCTTTATACCGGAACTCGGCAATCTCACGGGAACGTTGCAGTGCGATGTGAAAATGAAAGGCGATATCGAAGCGCCGCAATACGAAGGCACGATGGCGATACGCGATGCGAAATTTTTGTTTAAGCCGTTGCAATTAAAATATTCGCTTGATGGCGATCTGATTCCTGCTGGCGATCATATTCAGTTGCAAAATGTGACGATTCGGAACATGCCCGAAGAACGCCATGTCGGCACATTGAATGTCGTCGGCAATCTTTCCTTAGAAGGTCTGCAAATCAAATCGTTTGATTTCCTGATGAAGGGAACGTTGCTCGTGATGAAAGAAGAAAATAGAATTCCCGAAGAAAGTTTTTACGGTAATATCTTTATTGCGACCGGACAGGCGGGATTGAATTGGAAAGGAAATTTATCTTCTTCACTGGCGCAGGGTGAAGTGTATGTGCGCGATGCGCAATTGATTTTACCACCGGAACGTGAATCAAATTGGGTACGGGCAAGTGCGGTGACGCTTTCCTATGTCGATGATACGACAAAAGTAAAATTGTCCACGAACAAAGAGATCGATTCTTCAGACAATGCTGCGTTTGTGACGGAAGCGATAAAAAATCTGAAGCAGGCCGTTGTTGTTCACACGCCATCGTTTTTAGATGGGATTAGTTATGACCTTGCTATTGAGACGCAGGGCGTCACGCAATTGCGTTTTATTTTTAACACGCAAACCAGCGAAGAATTATCTGCAGATTTGAACGGCCGCATCAACTTTAATAGGACGGCAAATGTTTCGCGTCTTACAGGGCAGGTCGAAGTGACGGATCGCTCGTATTATAATTTTTTCAAAAAATTCAATGCGTCAGGGAAATTGCTCTTTACGGGAAGTCTGCTAAATCCCGAATTGAATGTTACTGCAACGTATGAAGGAACGCACCGCCGTGATACAACGAAGGGCGTGTATAGCGCATTGCCGTCATCGTCATCGCAAGATGCGATGAGTGCAACGCAGAAAGTCGTTGTGACGGTCATCATCACGGGAACTCGTTA
>DATKMP010000180.1:0-5664 GCA_035541775.1 Bacteroidota bacterium
CTTCGAATGCTTTGCGGAAGAATCGGCTCGGAAAACTCTGCCAGAACATGGCTGTCATCGACCGCGCTTACTTTAATCAGTCGAGGCGCAGTGGTGTCTTCTGTCGCCATTCGCATAAGTTGTCCGGTACGCATAGTATCGGCCGGTGACAATCGAATATCATCGGTCAGCACTCCGAACTGATCGATTTCCGGATCGTATACAAAATTTCGGTACTCATCTTTCACGGCAATGACGCGATACGTGCCGAACGGAAGATGCATGAACAAAAAGTCTCCGTTGTTTCCGCTTTGTGTGATAAAGTCCGGTTTGGTTTTTTGGGGATTGAGTGTGTCGGCATTTAACCCATCCAGACGATAGGCAAAAATCATAATGCCGGAAACAGGTTCGCCGGCGATCATTGGATAGACCTTGCCTTGAATAACGCCCTTATCGATTGTTGCACCGGTGGAAAATGCCAGCGTGTATGCCTGTGCCATGCGATTGTTGTTGTGCAGATCGACAACGTCCGTTCCGACGTTGACGACGTACGTTGTATTGGCATGGAGTTTTTCATCAAACCGTATTTGAAGATCGGAGCCATTCCAATCATACTCCATCGAACCGATGTGCGGCGAAATAAAAATCGATTCACTCGCTTTTGCCTGATCGACATATTTATCGAACTCGATACGGATTTTATCATCGGAGAAATTTGTCGCGCCGTTTTCCGGGTAAGTGTATTCAATCGTTGGCGGAGTTACATCCGGCGGGCCTCCTTGCAGCGCACCTTGATTCGCACAGCCGGCAAGCAAAACTACAGAAAGCATCATGGCATAATGAAAATATTTCATAATCGATTAACTGTTTTCTTTCATCGCTTGCTGCATGGCACGCCGCGCCTTATGATATAAACGAATATTCTTTTGATGTTCCGAAAACGTTTTTGCAAAATAATGGCCGCCTGTTCCGCGCGCAACAAAATACAAATAATTATGATGCTCGGGGTACAACACCGCAAGAATAGCTTTTCTTCCCGGATTGTTGATCGGCCCTGGCGGCAATCCATCATGGCGATATGTGTTGTAAGGAGAATTGATCGTCAAATCTTTATTATCGAGACGCTTCTGTTCTCCAAGCGCATATTGAATCGTCGGATCGGCTTCCAGACGCATCGGTTTATGTAAACGGTTCCAGTACACACCGGCGATCATCGGGCGTTCACCGTCGAGTCCGGATTCGGCTTCGACGATCGATGCAAGCGTGAGAATTTCTTTTTGCGTCGCATGCAATTCTTGCTGTTGTTGTTTCAGCGTGTCGTTATAAAATTGTTTAAACGAATCCAGCATCCGTTCGATAATATCATTTTCATCCGTTCCCCAATAAAATTGATAGGTATCCGGCAACAAATATCCTTCCAGCGATTTTGCGTGAATTTCATGCAGGCGGAGAAACGCCGTGTCTTTGCATAAAAAAAGAAACCGTTGTGTATCGATGCCCAGATCGTGTTTATAACGATGGGCGATTTGTGTCAACCGCCATCCTTCCGGTATCGTCACAGAAACAATCAATCGCGATTTGCCGGTATTAATATCGTATAGAATTTCTTTATTCGATTGTCCCGATACGAATAAATATTTTCCCGCTTTCATCGATTTCGTATATCCCAATATTCTTCCCGCCAATTTGAATGTGAAACGGCTTCGAATAACGCCGGCATTCGAAAGTGAATCTGCCACCGCTGCAAACGACGCGCCTTTGGGTACAAGAATAACCGTTCCATTGACCGAACGTGACGTGTTGGGAAACCAAAACACCAAAAACGCACCGACGACTAAAACGAGGAAACACGCAAACAGCAACGTTGATATTTTAGGAAGCCGACGAATCATAGAAAGAGAGATGCGCTATGCCTCAGGTGGTAGTTGTTGTTGCCGGGTTTCTGTTTTTTCCATGGTGATGCGTTCGGCACTGCGTGATTCGTCGATGATACGTTCGAACAATCGCTGTAACGCCAGGTCGGATAACGGCCCTTGGTTCACTGCCGTGACATTCTTCATCACCTGTTTTTCGCGTTCCGGCGAATATGCATCGAGTCCTAGCAGCAGTTTCAGGTTGCCGATTTCTTCCGCACACGTGGTGCGTTCCGAAAGAAATTTTACCAGCATCACATCGATGTCGTCGATACGCTGGCGTAATTGGTCGATCTCTGCTAAAATTTGTTCTTTCGTCATAGAAATTTATGCAAGCTGAAGATTGGGTTCTGCTGTCAGCTCAAGATTGGAAGCGAGGCCATGCTTCAATCGTTCGTACCCAAGCATCGCCACCATCGCTCCATTGTCGGTGCAGTATTCGAACGTTGGAATAAATAATTGCAGATGATGAATTTTTGCTTCCAACACAAGGCGCCGGCGCAATTCTGAATTTGCCGAAACACCGCCGCACACGGCAATATCCGTTACACGATGCCGTTCTGCTGCAACCAATATTTTTGCAATCAAGACATCGACGATCGCCGCCTGAAAACTTGCGCAGACATCCGCAACAAACTGCTGATCGGCATTCGCTTTGTCGAATTTTGTTTTGCGGAGATAATACAGCACCGACGTTTTCAATCCGCTGAAACTGAATTTTAACGATCCTTCTTCAAGGTACGGACGCGGAAACTGAATCGCCTTTGGATTTCCTTTCGCAGCAAATTTATCCAGCAACGGCCCGCCGGGATATCCGATGCCGAGCATCTTTGCCACTTTATCGAATGCTTCGCCTGCCGCATCGTCGATGGTTTCGCCGAGCAATTCGTATTCGAAATAATTTTTTACTGCCAGTAATTGCGTGTGGCCGCCTGAGACTGTTAAATTGACAAAGGGAAATGCCGGCTTCGGCTCTTCAATGAAATTGGAAAACATGTGCGCTTCCATGTGGTTGATGCCGATGAAGGGAATATTCAATCCCATCGCCATCGCTTTCCCGAAACTCAATCCTACCAGCAATGCGCCGATCAGGCCCGGACCATACACGGCGGCGATACCATCCAATGCAATTTTTTGCACGTCGGCTTTCTGCAGCGCCTCATTCACAATCGGCACAATCAATTTTTGATGCGCACGTGAAGCAAGTTCCGGTACCACACCGCCGTGCTGTGCATGCACAAGTTGTGTGGTGGTTACATTGGCTAGAAGAACGCCGTCCTTTACCACCGCGGCAGATGTTTCATCGCACGAAGTTTCAATTCCAAGAATAATCATCGTACTTTAATAATAACCAAAATTGAAGCGCAGTGCAACTTTCATTGTCCCTCCATTTCACCGCTCATAGAAATGTCTACAGCGTGAGGTTGTCTTCTTCGATTCCAACAGAACTACTCAAAGACCACCCCATTCTTTCGTCACTTCATCTCCTAAACAATCTTCATCGTTCCATGCTTACGGTGCAGACTTTTTTCGGCAGGATGATGACTTCTTTCTTATACTCGGCAAATTTGTACGGGTAAAACTTTTCTGCGATGGTCAAATCGCTTGGCGTGCTTTCTTCGTTTTGATCGAGCGCGCTACGATTGTCGAATTTGTATTCACATGCTTCCTTCGGTATTTCCGTCAGCATGGTTTCATCGTCAAGAATAATTATGCCTTTGTCTTTATCGGCTTTCCAGATCTTACGTCAATAAATATTGTTCAATTTCTGGTATTCTCTTTATTGTTTCTTCATATCCAAGATTGATGGCATAACGATAGTTTGAGAAATCGATGAATGACATATCTATAAATCCAACATTTATTCGAATATGGTCGAAATTCGTCCATTGTACTTTTGCCAACATTGCATATGTCATGTCCGATCCTTTAAGTGCCTGCTGTAATAAATTTCTAGGATTGAGCATATTTTTCCATCCATGCTGTAAATACTTTCGGATGGAATATCCTGTTGGAAGGCTCGGATCGATCGCAATAATTTTTTTTCCATGTTTATCCGCAATATCTAATGGCAATGGATTTAAATAACCTCCGTCAATCAAATAATGTCCATCATATTCTATCGGATCAAATACTCCTGCAATGATAGCACTCCCGGTTACTGGAGGAATCAGAGCGCCAGATTCGTACACTAATGAAGTTCCCTGCTCAAGATCTGTACAAATGACAGAAAGTGGAATCGATAGCGATTCAAATGATTTTTGAGGTACGAGCTTTTCAATAAAATGTACCAGTTGTTTGTTGGAGAATAACGCTGTGGATCGTGGAGAATATCGTAATACTTTCAAAATATGAAATTTTGTGATCCTCTTTTCAATTTCTTCTAACGTCATTCCTGTACAATAAGCTGCACCAATAATTGCTCCCATCGATGTTCCCACTATTCGACGAATGGGGATATGGAATTCCTCTAACGCTTTTAATACACCGATATAACATAAACCTCTTGCTCCTCCAGAGCCAAGAACCAATACAATAGCTTTCATCAGAACAATCCTTGCAACCAAGCGCTTAATTTATTTTGCGTCGCTATTTGACCAAATGCAATAAGAATCGGAATAACAATCAACGTAAAAAATTTTATAATAGTTTCAATATTAAATGGCCATACGGGCATCTTTTCGGCGCCATGATAAAGCTGATCTATATCAGCTAAAAATCCTATTCGATGCGTCATGGTCGGTTCGTTTGTCGATAATAGTAAATTAGTCGATACGTTTGAATTGTGAAGTTCCGAATAAGAATTTCTAAAAATTGTTGACAACCTATGTAATTCATTTTTCTTGGCAGTTTTCATCGCAAAATGTATAGATAATAATGGAAGGAAAAAAGCTATCGCTAAACCGATCGTATAGAGACAAAAACTAACAAGAAGTGCCGGTGTAAGCCCATAGAGTAATATCCACGAGACAACAATGAGCATTCCAGAACTGCTAGCAATTGTAAATGCAAATGACAGTGATCCAAGATA
Source organism: Bacteroidota bacterium (assembly GCA_035541775.1). Classification (GTDB taxonomy): domain Bacteria; phylum Bacteroidota; class Ignavibacteria; order UBA10030; family UBA10030; genus DATKMP01. The sequence goes on from DATKMP010000180.1 coordinate 4,924, forward strand.
TTCAAGCCCGCCTTTTCCATCCGGTGCTATAGGGACAATGAGCAATCGATTATGTTTCGCAAATGATCTTATAAAAGAAAATATTTTAAATGTTGTCGAATATCCATACCAAAAAGTATTCGATGCAACAACAACATAAACAAAAATCGCCCACAATAATCCGAATATATATCCCCGTGGATATAAAGTCGGTGATATGGTCCATGCGACCTTCTCTTGTGGAAAAAAGATAGGAATATGAATTTGAAATATATACACAAGAATGCTCCATCCTGCGACACAAATCCAATAGTGTCGTCGGCTCGTTGGCGTTTTAATAGCAACATAATTTCGAATTTTTTCGAGTTCTTCATGTAAAAACATTTCAAATTCTGCTTTTGTATTTTCGCTTATGTCATTTGTTAATAGCGTTGGCAATTGGGACATGACCGTCTCGAATTTCTTTAAAATATTTGAGATGGAGTACACTAATACAAGCTGTACCAATCCTAAAACCCAGAACGTAATGTCTTCAAAATATCCGACATTTTTTCCTTGGATAGTTAATGTCTTATCAAAAAAACAAATAATTCCACCTACGCAATACCAACTTATGAGGATAGCAAGGAATCGCAGCAAAAAGAATTTCTTCCTTCCCAAGAGTAATTTTAAAAATATATTATTTTTGATGTATACTTGGTAATGAGTATTTAGCATCGTTTTATAAACAAAATAAATGTTTAAGGATTATTCATTTCTCTC
>DATKMP010000181.1:0-9103 GCA_035541775.1 Bacteroidota bacterium
TTCTTTCTAAATGGATTTTGGATATGGTTCTAGCAATTTGGCAGGATCAAATAAAAAAAATCCACCATGATGTGCGCTGAGTATATTAAATGAAACGTCTCCGGCTCCGAAAGGAAAAATGAATCAAAAAAATGTTTGCGTCATCTTTCATGAGTTCCAAAAAAAGCCGGAAACAATTTTGCTCTTATTGTTTCCGGTTTTTTCATACAGAAAGGGAAATGCAATACGAGTTATTTCGTATCGAGAATCAGCGGCAGGCCGTCTTTGCCCGCGCCGATGACAATTACTTTGGTGTTCTGAGAATTCGCTAATTTTTCCGTTGCTTCGATGCCTTTCCAGCGCAGCAGGGGTTCGCTAATGCCGCGTGCAACGATATTCTGAAAATCGGAAACGCCTTGTGCTTCAATGCGCTTGCGTTCCGCTTCCTGCTTTTCTTTCGTCAACACAAATTGCATGCGCTGGCTTTCTTGTTCCATACGCAATTTTTCTTCGATGGCGGCAGTCAACCCAGGCGGCAGTCCGATGCGTCGCAGCGGCGTGGATTCTATCGTCACACCGCGCGGCTCGACTAATTTTTCCAGATCCGTTAAAATGATCTGCGCAAGCATCTCGCGTTCCGAAGTATAGAGCGCTTTCGCTTCATATCCTGCCGTAACACCGCGGGCAACGGAACGAAACTGCGGCTCGACGAGAATATCCACATAATTTTCTCCGACTGTTTTGTACACTTCTGCGGCTTTGTCGGGATTCAAATGAAAGAGCGCGCTGATTTCCAGTTGCACGGTCAACCCTTCTTTGGACGGAACATCCATCTCTTCTTTAATCTCCTGCGTCTTCACAGAAAATTTGACTATGCGCGCCATGGGATTGACGACATTGATGCCTGCTTTCAATGTGTTTTCAGAAACCGTTCCGAAGAAATCTACTACGCCCACAGAACCGGCGGGAACGACGGTGAACAATTGCGCAAAGGCAATCAAGAAAAATAATATGGCAATGCCTCCCGCAACATTTGCCGAAGTTTCGAATTGCGGATTATGTTCGCCGACGAATTTTTTCCGCGATTGAAACCAGATGAAGCCCGCCGCGATAACGATCAGAATACTAAGAATGAATATCATAATGCCTCCAACGTGGATGATAAAGAATGTGAATAAGTGCCGACATCACTATCTATCGCAACGTACTGCTTTTTATTCATTCCTGCAATTGATGAACAAGATGCAGTTTTAGAAAATATTTTTTCTTACTTTATAGCCATCCAAGGAGATGGTATGTTAGAAATCGCAATTGAAGCTGCATTGGAAGCCGGAAAATATCTCAAAACAAATATCGGCAATATTCAGCACGTTGAACGGAAAGACGGACAGGAAACAAACCTCGTTACTGAAATCGACAAACGATCCGAACACATGATCATGGAAAGGATTCAACAGGATTTTCCCGATCATGATTTTCTGGGAGAGGAAACCGGCGGGCATAACATCAAGTCTGAATACCGCTGGATCATCGATCCGTTGGATGGCACGGTGAATTATACACACGGGCTGCCGTACTTTTGCGTTTCGATCGGATTAGAATATAAAGGCACCATACAATTAGGCGTCGTGTATGATCCGAGTGCAAACGAATTGTTCACGGCAGAACGGGGCAAGGGTGCCTATCTCAATCATGAACGCCTGCAAGTGACCAAGACCAACAAATTAATTGAAAGCATGCTTGTTACAGGATTTCCGTACAACATCAACGAAAATCCAGACCACGCAATCGAACATTTCACAAATTTTTTAGCGGAAGCGCAAGCAATTCGGCGGCTTGGTTCTGCGGCGTTAGATCTTTGTTATGTGGCGGCCGGGCGGTTTGAAGGATTCTGGGAAGTGAATTTACATCCGTGGGATATTGCGGCGGGTGTATTGATTTTGTTAGAAGCGGGCGGAACGTGGACAGATTTTCATGGATTGTTGACAAGTGTCTATAATCCGCAGCTGTTGGCTTCGAACGGAACTATTCATAAAGAAATGATGCGCGTGTTGAAAAAAGCGCTTTAGCCGAATGGAGAGGATGACAAACGATGGCCGCGATTGAAATTCTTCCGTTGCAAAAAGAATGCTGGCGCGAGGTTGAACGCATTTATTTAGAAGGCATTGCGACAAAAAATGCAACTTTCGAAACACAGGCGCCAAGCTGGGAAGCATGGGATGTGGCACACCGAAGTGATTGTCGCATTGTCGCTAAAATAGACAACCGTATTGTTGGATGGGCTGCACTATCGCCGGTTTCGCGGAGAAGCGTTTATGCCGGCGTCGCGGAAATCAGTATTTATGTCGATAAGGAGTGCCGCCATCAAGGCGTCGGTTCCGCATTGATGAAGGCCATGATCGAGCAGAGTGAAGCCGGCGGCGTCTGGACTTTGCAGGCAGGAATTTTTCCGGAAAATATTGCAAGCATCGAATTGCACAAAAAGCATGGCTTTCGTATTCTCGGCATCAGAGAAAAAATCGGGATGATGGATGGGTGCTGGCGCGATCTTGCGTTCCTTGAACGAAGGAGCAAACAAGTAGTGAAGCCGCTACGCCGATAAGTTTTTAACTCTGTGAGTAGTTGAGAGTTGTGAATATTTTTATTCCAGCGTTGCAATAACTTTCTTGATACGTTCGAACGCCCAATCTAATTCTTCTTTCGTAATAACAAGCGGCGGAGCAAAACGGATAACGCACTCGTGCGTTTCTTTGCATAAAATTCCTTCGCGCATCAATGCCTCGCAACACGCACGCGCATTCCTATCCAGCACGACGCCGATCCATAATCCTTTTCCGCGAACGTGAACGATATGGCTGCTGTGGATCGATTTTAATCGATCCATAAAATAATTTCCTAATTCAAACGAACGTTCTGCAAGTTTCTCTTCCAGCAAAACATCGAGCGAAGCCATGGCCGTTGCACACGCTAAGGGATTACCGCCGAAGGTCGAACCATGGTCGCCGGCTTGAAAAACTTCGAGCACTTCTTTATTCGCGAGCACTGCCGAAATAGGATAGAAGCCGCCACTGAGCGCTTTTCCGATGATGAGGACATCGGGGCGAATGTGTTCGTATTCGTACGCAAACAGTTTTCCGCTTCGTCCTAATCCCGATTGGATTTCGTCGGCAATCAATAACACGTTATTCTTCCGACATAATTGCGCAGCTTGCTGCAAATATCCTTCCGGCGGCACAACGATGCCCGCTTCTCCCTGAATCGGCTCGACCAGAAATGCGGCCGTGTTTGGCGTTATGGCTTTTTGTAAATCATCGATGTCGCCGAATTTCACAATCTTAAATCCGGGTGTAAAGGGGCCGAATCCAAAACGATATTGCTCTTCGGTTGAAAAACTAATGATGGTGGTTGTGCGGCCATGGAAATTATCGGAGGCACAAATAATTTCGGCCTGCTGATCGGGAATACCTTTTACCGTGTAGCCCCATTTGCGCGCTGCTTTGATAGCGGTCTCGACGGCTTCTGCGCCGGAATTCATGAGCAGGGAAAGATCGTATCCGGTTATTTCATTCAATTTTTTGAAAAGGAGCGGAAGCTGGTTGTTCCGAAAGGCACGGCTGGTAAGCGTTACATGGCTCGCCTGCTCGACCAATGCCGCAAAAATTTTTGGATGGCAGTGCCCTTGATTCACTGCAGAGTATGCAGAAAGAAAGTCTAAATATTTTTTCCCTTCCACATCCGTTACCCAAACGCCTTGTGCTTGTTCAATTACGACATCTAACGGTCGATAATTGTGCGCACCGTATTGTTGTTCGATGGAAATATATTCTTGCGAAGTAAAATGTTGCGATGCCATTGTTGTTGTCTCCTCTTCGTCTTGTTTGTAAGGTACACAATGAAACACGCGGGGTCAAGTTGATGAACGACATTCGTTATTGACATCATCATTTTTGGAAAGTATATTGCGTTAACGAACATGCACCATAACGTAACGCTCATGGCACAATGAAGATGTGGACATCATGGCTTCACGCAGCGCGGCCCAAAACGCTGTCGCTTGCGATTGCAAGCACTATTCTCGGAAGTTTTTTGGCAGGTGCAGAACATCGCTTTAATCCCACAGTCTTTTTTCTTGCCTCGCTTACGACAGTGTTTCTTCAAATTCTTTCTAACTGCTCGAACGATTACGGAGATTATGCCAATGGAAAAGACACTGCGAAACGCATTGGTCCGCGGCGGATGGTCCAGGCGGGAGAGATTTCTCCACGGCAAATGCGTATTGGTTTAATCGTTTTGGTGGTGATGACGCTTTGTTCCGGCATCGCACTTATTCATGTTGGCGCGAAAGGTGTCAGCGATGAAATATTTTGGTTTGTCATAGGGATCGCCGCGATCGCTGCTGCTATGAAGTACACTATCGGAAAAAATCCGTACGGGTACCGCGGGTGGGGCGATCTTTCCGTCTTTACGTTTTTCGGATTGACGGGAACCATCGGCACGTACTATTTGCACACGCACCATTTTTTGCCGGAAATTCTTTTACCTGCGGCATCGATTGGATTTTTAAGTACCGGTGTTTTAAATGTGAATAACATCCGCGATTATGAAACCGATAAAGCAACATTGAAACGCACTATCGTGGTGATGATGGGAAGAGAAAAAGCGAAATGGTACCATGCTTTTTTATTGCTGGGTGCGGTGAGTACGGGAGTAACGTACACAATGCTTAATTTTAAAACGGGATTTCAACTTTTGTTTCTCCTTGCAATACCATTGTTCATAAAAAATATGCAGGCGGTAGTACAACATACGCAGCCGCTCGAGTTAAATATCGAGTTGCGCGACCTGTCACTTGCCACGTTATTCTTTTCTCTTTGCTTTGGATTGGGAGTGATTTTGTAAATTTGGTAGTGTCTCAGTTTAGTTCACCTGTCATGCCCGAATTTTGTTATCGGGCATCCAGAAACTGGATTCCCGCTTAAACCATGCGGGAATGACACCGCTTATTATTTTCTTCAATCCTCAGAATTCAAACTGAGTCACCACCGTAAATTTATTTCAATTGACATTAAAATATTTAACTCTTATCATCTTCTCATCGTACGATATGGTATTATGGCGGTTTTGCAGTTGTGTTTTTACCATATGGTTGCATCAACATTAATAATTTACAATCAATAAAAGAATTCGCACTATGAAATTTTTTTTATTAGGTATCTCGTTGATAATTCCAACCTCCATTTTGTTCGCTCAATTATCAAGTAATAATCTTCATAAAAATCAAAATATACCTGCTGCAAAAGATAGTATCGATTCATCCTCGCCGATAGAAAAAATCGAAACGAGCCATAACGATCATCGAGATGAAATTGATGTCGATTCTACAGAAGCTGTGATTACGGTAGAACCGGAAGATGCCTTTGGAGCTTACATCACACTCATTAAAAAAGTCAAAACAGAAGTTCACCTCCATACCGTGACTGAAATTGCAATGTCGCCTGATACCGTAGGCACTTGGACGGTTCCACTTTCCATCCAGTTATCAACAGGAATTTATGATTTGATCTTACGTAAAAAAGGTTTCAAAGATGTTATCAAGCAGCATGAATTCTCTAAGGAATGGGATAGTCTTTCAATTTATATGATTTCGTACGAGCATATACAGCACAACCGCAATGTTGCCAATAACGTTAAGTGGGTATTCGGTGGCATTGCAGCCATCGCTGGTATTGCATCGCTATATTTTTATGATAGAGTGTCTGTTCATCAAAACCGATATAATGCTGCAATCGATGTAAATGAAATACAAAACGAACGGAATGATATTGAACGTTATCGTAAAGCATTTCGCACATCAACCGGTATTTTATTTCCCGCTGCTTCGGGATTTACCATTGCATGGATTGTTGAATTATCTCTTTAAGTGATTGGTGATGATATGATAGCGCTGAGAAAAAAGAACGTATTGATAAAAACAAGTGGCAAATTATTTATTCCTGTGGTTTTTTTATGCTGCTGTGTGGTCTTCGGATCTTGCAACACACCGGTAGAATATAAAAACCCATTTGATCCGAGCATACAAATCGATCCACCCTCTGATCTTGTTATCGATTCAATGTCAGAAACTTCGGTAACGTTAAGTTGGAAGAATAACTTTAATGTTAGCAGCCAGGAACAATTGTCGAAGATACGAACAGTTATTTTTTATGCATATCAGCCTTTTTATGGATATAATAATAATATTTATAATATTGAGTATATTTTTATTCCAGTAGATACTGTATCTGGTTCGATTCATACGGCAACTATTAATAGGGTTTTTGAACCATCAACTTTCCATGCATTTGCAGTTTATACACTTGCCGGTAAAGATACGAGTTTGTACTCAAATGTTGTTACTACAACAAATTATACTGGCTCCTTAAGTCCTTCCAGTTTAAACGCAACGTATGTGAATGCCGCATCTTGTAAATTACAATGGCAGGATAATTCCACAAGCGAACGTTCGTTTGTTATTGAAAGAAAAAATTCCGGAGATACTTCATTTACTCGTATTGCTCAAGTTCCTGCAAACACAACAACTTTTGTGGACACAACCATACGGTATCATGGTGACACTGTGTATTATCGAGTCTATGCTGATTTTGGAAATGGGTTATTAAGTCCTTCTTGTAATGCTTATGAATATGTTCCATTGGTTGCACCAACATTGTCAAATTCCCTGGTGTCAAAAAATTTATACGTTTCGTTATTTTGGAAAAACAATGTTACGTACGGTGATGGATTTATCATTGAACGTGCTCAAAAGGGGAGCAATTTTAATGAAATTCAACGTATATCAATATCGGATACTGCCTATATTGATCAATCGCCCGATACCACGATCGAATATATTTATCGTGTTAAATTATTTGCTGGAACACATGTAAGCGATCCATCGAATTCCATCGATCTTGTTTTTGGCCCCAAGGCAACATTAAATAATACCTATTCAGGAGATTACGGAACAATGTCTGCTTCTCCTGATCATTCACTCATTGCATTGACCGGAGATATGAATGGAACCATCACCATCATGAATTCATCGACAATGCAAACAGTGAAACAATTCCAAAATAGCGATATCGTTGCCTCTTCCGTCGATATTAGTTCAGACAATCAATTTGTCGCCGCTGGCTTTACCGACAATACCAACAACACAGGAATGATAAAAATATGGCGATTGAGCGATGGATCGTTATATAAAGGATGGAATCGACCGAACCCGGTATCTTCGGTCCGGTTTAGCCCCGATGGTTTATTCATCGCGGCGGATGGAGATACAGGCAAAACGATTAATTTTGATGTTAATGATGGTCTTTATCTTCCAGGTTCAATGAGTATAATCGATATCAAAACAGATACCGTTGTTCATACTCTTTCAGGAAACAAGATTGTCTTTGCACCTAATCAACTAAAAGTTGCTTCCATTGGAAGCGGGCAAGTATTAGTATGGTCATTGCCAGATGGATCGCCTTGGTCAACATTTAGCTATACTTTTTTTTCCCAAACTTCTTCGCCTACACAGATGAAATTTTTTAATTCAGGAATACAAGTAGCAATTGCTATCCAAAATTTTATCCTTCTTTGGAATATTCAGCAAAATAGTTCTACTTCCATACAATTTACAGAGCATCCAGTAGATAATTTCTCATCCATTATTCAAGATATTGATTTATCCAGCGATAACAACTATATGTGCATATATTCAGCACGTTTTCTCTATATAAAAAATATGGTAAGTTGGACAAATATTAGTGCACTAAATATTGGCAGTGGAATTAATGCTCTTTTGTATCTGTCAAATAATCGAATTATCGCGGCTGGTTACAGGGGGATTAACGATTTCTATCTTACAAAACAATGGACAACTCCAGTTCCCTAGAAAATATTGGAAGATCGAATGATAAAAGTAACAAGACATATTGTAATTTTTTTTTATGTAATGACGTGCATTACATTTTATTCTTGCAGATTTTTTACGGAGCCGGATCCGTATGTAAATAAAAGCGCTATTTCACCACAAGCGCACTATAAGACTGCGTCATTGGTAGACTACTCTGTCGATCAAATTGTCTCCGGAACCATTACTCCACATTTTCTTTCTGATATAAGTTTAACGAATCTCGATTCGATATTTTTTTGTGTCGATTCAATTCGTGTGTTGGCATTACATACAAATAATTTATGGTCTGGCACTTGGGATTACATTCACAGCAACTATGATTTTTCGTTTGATGTTAATACAAATTTATGGTCAAATGGAAAGCATAGTATTATCATCTATAGTTATGCCAGGCCTACACTCAATGATTCATTGGGATTATTTAGTCTTGTTACTAATACACTTTTTGTTTATCAAACAAGTTTAATATTTGATAATGCATCACCGGCAGCTTCAACAAATAATTCAAGGTCGATCAGGAATAAAAATTCTCTCCTTTCATGGTTCTGATCAAGGTTGATATCTTTTTCACCTGCACTTCAACCAATCAAAGGATTGTTGATTTTGGAGAAACACCATAATGAAAAACGTATTACTCGGTATTTTCTTGATATTTGTTTTTCCTCGCATAGCGATTTCAAAACGCAAACCAGATCCACCGATGACATATGATGCATATATTTCTGTTGGATACGGTTCAACTGTACCAAGTGGTGTTAGTGATTTGTATAATTCTTATATTAATAATTATCAATCATTGGGTGTTCCCGTGCAGAACCAAATAAAATATGGGCCAACCGCAATTTTAAATTCAGGATTATTATTTAGCATCGTCGATGATATTTATTTAGGAATGACATTTGATTATTTTTATTCACCTGCATATTCGAATTATCAAGATTCTTTCGGCTCTCTGAAAATTAATGGAACATTGCAGTCATACGATATAACAATGAAGTTCAGATATGTTCCAGATTATATTGGCAAATTTCCCGTCATGTTAAATTTTCAAGCTGGAGCGTGTCATACATATTTATCGACGATGCAAGAAATTCAATTTACAACTCTCCCGATCAATACAAATAATCTAAAAATGAACTGTGATGGATGGGGACCTACATTTCAACTTACGATTGGAACGGC
>DATKMP010000182.1:0-6111 GCA_035541775.1 Bacteroidota bacterium
CTCGTTGCGAACTGCCCGCAGCATCTTCAACGCAGAAAAAATTTTTTTTTTATACGTCCATCGTTTGCGAATTGCAGGGTCATTCTGCAGTACAAAATGATTCTTCGAACTTAACAACACATCGATGGTTGCTTGAGGGTAGTGTTTTTTGAGCGCTGCAAACAATGGCGTCGAGACCAGCACATCGCCAATCATATCCTGTCGGATAAATAAATATTTGCAAGCGTTGTAATCAACCGTGGAAATGATTTCGTGTTTTCGGGAGACAAATTTTCCAAGAAGCCGTATCAAGGAACGCCGAAAACCGATTTCGATGCGTTTAAGGAATGGGTCTTTCACAACAGCACTCATTCGGGTTGAGAGTCGGCAAATTGGAGAGAATGCAGGCGTTTGTATAAGCCGCTTTCTCTTTGTAATAATTCTTCGTGTGTTCCCATTTCCACAATGGTTCCGGCATCGAGGACAAAAATGCGGTCGCAATGCGTGATGGTGGACAGCCGATGTGCAATAACGAACGATGTGCGCCCCTTCATCAATCGCTCAAGCGCTTCTTGAACGATGAGCTCGGATTCCGTATCAAGCGCCGATGTCGCTTCATCGAGCAATAATATTTTAGGATTCCGCAAAACTGCGCGTGCAATAGCAATGCGCTGTCGCTGTCCGCCGGAAAGTTGCAAGCCGCGCTCCCCAACTTCTGTATCATATCCATGTTCCAGCCGCTCGATAAACGTATGAGCATTGGCGGCACGAGCAGCTTCAAACACTTCGTCATCCGTCGCAGTCAATCGCCCATAGCGAATATTTTCTCTCACATTTCCTGAAAACAAAACAACGTCTTGCGGCACAATCGCTATTTGATTTCGCAGCGATTGTAAATTCATATTTTTTGAATCGATATCATCGATCAATATTTTTCCATGAACAATGTCATAGAATCGTGGAATAAGATTCACCAAGGTACTTTTTCCAGAGCCGCTGGGCCCTACCAGCGCAATCGTTTCTCCAGCGGCAACTTTAAAGGAAATATGGGAAATTGCTTGAAGGTCGGTTGTATAGGAAAAGGAAACATCCTCAAAACAAACATTTCCCTTCACGATCAGTGGGACATTTTCTTCGGATTGCGATTCCGGGACTAAGTCCAACACATCAAAGATAAAACGAGCGGAAACAAGTGTCTTCTGAATTCGTGCCGCACCTTCGCCTAATGATTTGATCGGCTTCGCCAAACTGGTCACAATAATTAAAAAGAAAATCATAGTCTCAATGGTCATCGATCCGATAATAAAGAGGTATCCGCAAAACACGACAAGCAACGATGTTGCGATCGTATTAAACAATTCGTTGGTCGGACTGAGCAACGCAATGACGCGAACAATTTTCATGGAAAAATGATAATTAGTTTCCACCTTTTGTTTGAACTGTGCGCTTTCTTTTTTTTCTCGTGTAAATGATTTCACAATTCGGATGGCAGAGATGCGTTCCTGCAAAAACGCAGAAATATCTGCCAACGTATTGGATAAATCTTTGCTGTAAGAACGGATTCTATCGCCGAAGCGGCGGGAAATAGCGCCCGATAGAGTAAAGATGAAAACCGAAACAAGGGTCAATTGCCAGCTTGTATAAAACAGCGCGGTTGCAAAGATCAGTGCATAAACAATATTCTGGACGAACTCGACAATCAAATAGAGTGCTTGCTCGAGATTATTCACATCGTTCGTAATGCGGGACATAATGTGCCCCGTTTTGTTCTCGTCAAAATATTTAACAGGCAAGCATACAATACGGTCGAACATTTCGGTACGAAAGCGCATCAAGATTTTTTGCTGCACGGAACTCATGAGATATTCGCGCGAATAGACAAATGAGACCTTCACTAAAATTATGGCCAAGACCGCAAACGCGAATTGATAAATAAGAGAGAAGCTTTCCTGTTTTCCATGAACGATGAACGAATACAATACGAAATCTCTTACTTTCAGGACAACCGGAACCAGAATTTCCTGCTTATGCTGCACTTGTACACTGATATTTTGCAGCACTTCAAACAGTCGGGCTATTAAAAACGCGGAAGCAGTATCGGCCGCGCTCATAATTGCGACGGAAAGTAAGCCGCCAACAATGCGCCACTTATATTTGAAACAGTATTTTGCTAAACGAAGCAGTATGCTGGTTGGTTTCATTGAAGAAAAACTACGATTTTTTCGCCGGATTATCAAACGGCATCGGCAGCGTGTTGTTCATGAGATTTCTCGGAAGAAGACGACACAAAATATTCCATAATTTTTGTTGCTACAGATTGTCCAACGACATCGGCAAGTTGTTCTTCTGTTGCAAAGCGAACTCCCGTTACAGATCCAAACGCTTCCAGTAATTCCTGTGCATGTTTTTTCCCGACTCCTTTAATTAAATCTAATTCTGTTTGCAAAATTCTTTTCGAGCGTACCGTACGATGATAGGTAATTGCAAATCGATGTGCTTCATCTCGTACGCGCTGCAACAGGCGGAGACTGGAAGAAGTCTTTGGCAAGAGCAATGCTTCGCTTTCTCTCGGAACGAATACTTCTTCCAAACGCTTTGCTAAACCGATGATAGGAACATGGTGCAGTTCCAGATGCAACAGCACTTCCACCGCGCTGGATAATTGTCCTTTACCGCCATCGACCACAATCAAATCAGGAAATGATTCACCGCGTTCTTTTACGCGCGTGTAGCGCCGTTCCACCACTTCGCGCATGCTGGCGAAATCATTCGGGCCATCGACACTTTGGATTTTGAATTTCCGGTATTCGCTTTTTCGCGGCGCGCCATCGACAAACACCACCATCGATGCAACCGTATCGGTTCCCTGCGTATTGGAAATATCAAAACATTCAATGCGGCGCGGCGGAGCAGAAAGTCGCAAATCTCGCTGCAGCGCTTGAACAGCATGCGGAATAAAATCTCCGCGTTTCAATCGATGCACGGCAAGTTCATCTAACCAGAATTGCGCGTTCGCTTTTGCCATCGCAATAAGCTTCGCTTTTTCACCGGCTTGCGGCGTTTCGATGGAAATAGTCGTTCTTGTTTTTTGGCGAAGCCATTCTTCCACGGAATTCGTCGAATCCATAACATCCGAAAGAACGATCTCTGTGGGAATATCTTCTTCGTCGGAATAATGCTGTGTAAGAAAATATTCTAATAAATTTGCCGCCGGCGTCATTTCGACATTAACAAGATAATGATGCTGGCTGGCGATCACTTTTCCTTCCCGCACTTTAAATACCACGATGCAAGCATCATCCTCTTTGGATGCGACTGCAATAATATCTCTATCTGCTTCACGCGCGTCCACCATTTTTTGCTTGCCTTCATACACGCTCAGCGCGTGAATTTTGTCCCGGATTTTTGCGGCATCTTCAAATCGCAATTCATCAGAAAAATGCTGCATTTCATTTTGCAAGGTGTCAATGGCACTATGTACTTTTCCACGCAGCACACGCGCAACCTGATCGATCATCGATTGATAATATTCCCGCGTGACGAATCCCTCGCAAGGTCCTTCACATTTTTTGATGTGATAATCCAAACAAACTTTATATTTATGTTTGGCGATGGCTGCTTCGGTAAATTCATCGTTGCAGCTACGGATCATAAAAATATCGCGGATAGTTTTCAAAGCAAACCGCATCGACTTGACATCGGTATAGGGGCCAAAATATTTTCCACCGAGTATTTTTCGTCTTGTGACAAAGACGCGAGGAAACTGTTCATTCGTAATAACAATGTAGGGATAACTTTTATCGTCTTTCAAAAGAACATTGTACCGCGGTTTTATTTGTTTGATGAGATTGGATTCGAGAATCAACGCTTCAACTTCGCTGTCCGTAACAGTCAGCTCGACATCGGCAACTTTCGAAACCATAGCGTCGGTTTTAGGATCCGGCGTTCTCGATTTTTGAAAATACTGGCGCACCCGATTGCGCAGACTTTGCGCTTTTCCCACATAAATAATTTTCCCATCGGCATTCTTAAACTGATACACGCCGGGTTTTGCCGGCAATGCATCGAGTTTTTCTGCGAGCGTTAAATCTCCCGATGAAATATGAATATTATGTATCGAGCCGCTTGCATCCATTGCTATTTTACATACAGCAGTTTTTTCGTTATCGAAATTTGACTACCTGTCACGATGTTCACCGCATCCAACTTGTAAAAATAAATTCCTGAAGAAAGGTTCAGCGCTCCGGCATTGAACGATGAAACATATACTCCAGGAGTGTAAATTCCGTTCGATACTACGGCAACTTGCCGTCCGGTTACGTCATATACTTTTAACATAACAAAAGAAGTCGATGGTACCGAAAAACGAATCACAGTACTTGGATTAAAGGGATTCGGATAATTCTGATCGAGAACAAATTGCTGCGGCACAGATTGCTTGGTTCGCACGGCGGTGACAGAAGGGTTTCCGGCATTGACCCAAGCAGTATAAAGGAAACTTCCATACTCCAGCGCGGCATGCTGAAATTGTTGAATGGTGAAATATTGAGCCCGATTCCAGAATGTATCGATGTAGATGGTGCTGCTTGTCGATCCATAAGATCGTGCGATTTGATCTGCGATATAAACGGAATCGATAAGAGAATTAGAATGATACATAATGTCGAAGACGGTATCTAACGGACTCGGGATGAGATGCACGGCAACAGAATCGATATGAATACTTGGTTGATAACTTGTGATCATATTCGTTTCATACCGGGAATGAACGCCGTTGCTTCCGCTTCCATATTTGCTTGCATATCCATTATAGTACGTTGTTGCATGCAAGGGCTGATGTGCATCGCCGACATAATGTCCTAGATCTCCAGCCGATCTCCAAGCATTGTACCAATCGTTCGCACGAAATTGACTCGTCAGCTTTGTCATCACCGAATCGATGACCCACGGCAGCATGCCGACGGTGTTTCTGATATACGGTTCGCCGTACATCAAAAACAGAGAATCGCGATTGTGCGTAATCGTATGAGTTGAAAATCCCGAAACATCTTCCATATCCATAAAGTGCTTTGGTTCCGTTGGAGAACCGCTGCGCGAATCCGGTACCGATGCAGAATCTGTCAGTTGTTGAATAAGAGTCGGTGTAAGAATAGTTCTATCCGGAAAATCTCTTGCTCCTGCACCATTGATAATTGCATGCCCGACTCTTCCCCATCCGCAAAACAAGAGACAGGCGGTCATCGTCAGCGAAAGTAATATAGCTCGTTTCATGTTAACTCCTTACAATTTTTTTATTTATCAACATTCGAAAATCTTCGATATTGGCAATGATGAGCGATCCAAGCACTGCAATCACTCCTATTCCTTCTTCAAATCCTACAATTTCATGCATCCACAGAACGCCGATGAACAACGCGATGACCGGTGTGATGAACGAAATGAGCGACAACATAATGGCACGCATATGTTGTGCAAGCCAAAAATATATAACAAACGTTACAACGGTACCAAAGGTGCCGAGATAAAGAAGAATGATCACCGAAATTCGATCGAACATACCAATCGAAATTGATTCCATCACTGCGCTTGCAACCAGTAAAGTAACGGCGCCTATCAACATTGCCCAGAAATTCATGATAACCGGATCGATATGGGTGCGATATTTCCGCAGAATAATAAGTGCAGAACTTTGAATAAGTGCACTGACCAACACTGCCGCCATTCCGAGCAAAAGATTTGTATTTTGCTGCGAGAAACCATCATGGAAAATCAGCATAACTCCACTAAAGCCGACAACCAAGGCGATCCACTGAAAGCAATGAATACGCTCTTCCTGCAAAAATATTTTTGAGAGAATGACGATCCAAAATGGAAATGTCGCAAAAAGAATCGATGCCAATCCCGATGATATTTGTTTTTGTCCCCAATATTGCAAGGCAAATGTAACAGTGTAAGAGGTTGCTGCAATCATGAAAATAAGTATCCAGCTTGCCCGATCTTTGGGGACTGGAATTTTTTTATACAGTATCCATCCGCCAAGCACAATGCATGCAATACAAAATCGCATCGCAGCCGAAAAGAGGGGCGGGATATTTTGAACGCCGATTTGCACCGCGGCCCACGTTGTTCCCC
>DATKMP010000183.1:0-13023 GCA_035541775.1 Bacteroidota bacterium
ACAACATAAGTGCAATCTGAACGAATCCAAGGAAGAAAAGCGCGATAGTATAAATTTTAGTAATCTTTGCCGTCTTTTCAGATTTTTCAGCAAGAAGAAAATCTAATTGAGCGCGTGCATTTTCACGAGCAATAGGATTAGGACAATGAAGAATGAATTCAAGCACATCTTTAGCATCGGCATGAGCAAGGAATTCTGTAAGTTTTTGAATTCCATCGCCGTGTACAAAATCAGCGTATGCAAGTTCTTTTGCTGACATATAATTTATTCCTTTATGTGCCACCTAACTACGTATTAGATAGACGTACGCTATGTTTGTGCATACAAACACTGCGCGTGTTTATATTTCTGCATACAACATAAATATAATCTTTATCCATCAAACAATACCTTTATTGTTTCAATGCACCTCTGCCCGAAAAAAATACCACCACCTCGGGCATTTTTTTACAACCGCTTTTTCCGGCACCGTTACCGGAAAACTTTTTCTTCCTTGATTTCTTACCGGTTAATCTAAATCAATTTGAGTCCATTGTCAACAACCTGCATGCTTTCTCCCCTTACAATAAGGGGAGATGTTCCGACGTAGTCGGAACAAAAGGGTTCATATAAACAATACACCTTGCATTATACGTTCGTCTCGATAAACCACTGTGCGTCCTCGACGAACTTTGCACGGGCATAACAAAACGCACCTGCCCGCAACGCCTCCACCGGTTCAACGGCACAAAGAAAATTAACCTTATCGGGGTTGAAAATTTTCAATCCCTAAAAATTGTAGAGACGTTCAATTGAACGTCCCTACCAAGAAATGATGAACAAAAAATCACAGCGTAGGGGCGAGGTCACCTCGCCCCAATAAAAAAACAGCGCGATAAAACAAAACAGCCCGTCCTGCGAACGGGCTGCGGAAATTTTTGACCTCACCCCGCCAAATAGATGGCGGGCAAGCCCAGCCCTCTCCTAAAGGAGAGGGAGTAAGGATATAATTCATTGTTCTTCAACCAACATTCTTCATTCCGTTAACTCCACGCCGCTAAATTTGCTTTCAGTTTCTCCAGATTCACTCCAATGTTCTTTTGCTTCTCGCGTTCTTTAGCAACCACATCCTTCGGTGCTTTTGCTACAAAACTCGGATTGGATAATTTGCGTTCGATGCTGTCGATCAACCCTTGCACACGCGCAATTTCTTTTTCCAATCGCTTGCGTTCGGCATCGAGGTCGATAATGCCTTCGAGCGGAATGAAAATTTCCGTGCCATCGGCCACCGCGCTTGCGGAATTTTTATGCTGCTTAGGTTTTTCGCCTTCCTGCAGCCATGTGGGAATTGCTTTTGCTTTACACAATCGTTCGATGTACCCGAGAAGTCCTTTGACATACTCTGCGTTCACCGCAAGTTTCTCGCCGAACTCTCCGTGCAAATAAATGTACACGTCCACCTGCTTGCTCGGCGGCACATTCAACTCCCCGCGAATGTTTCGTACAGCATCGATGAGCTTCATCATAAATCCGACTTCGTCTTCAATCGTTTGGTTGATGTACCGCGCATCGACAACGGGGAAGTCAGCGCGCATAAGCGACGCGCCTTTGCGGTTGGCGAGGTGCTGCCAGAGTTCTTCGGAAATGAACGGCATGACCGGATGCAGCAGCCGCAGCGCTTGATCGAAAATCCAGAGTGCGCGCGTGATGGATGCTCGCTTTACGTCCTGCGGCTCGTCGCCGTAGAAACGCGTCTTTGCAAGTTCCACGTACCAGTCGCAGAAATCATGCCAGATAAAATCGTACAGCAGTTTGGTCGCTTCGTTCACCTGAAATTCGTCCAGCTTCTCGTTCATCGTTTTGATTGCTTGATTCAGGCGCGACAAAATCCAGCGGTCGGCAAGATCGAGATGCTCTGCCGGCAGTTTGTCCAGTGAAATTTCGTTGTCGCCGAAAATTTCCTGCTTGTTCATCAGCAAAAATCTTCCGGCGTTCCAGATTTTATTCGCGAAGTTTCTGCCGAGTTCGCATTTCTCGGTGGAGAACAACACATCCTGTCCGAGCGGCGCAAGGAACGCTGTGGTGAAGCGCAGCGCATCGGCGCCGTACTGATCGATCACATCCAACGGATCGGGCGAGTTGCCGAGCGACTTGGACATTTTGCGCCCCTGCTCGTCACGAATGATGCTGGTAAAGTACACATCGCGGAATGGCACCAAGTCGTCGTCTTTCTTGCGCGGCTTGCCGTCTTTGCCCGGCGTGCCTTTCATAAATTCCATATTCGCCATGACCATGCGCGCAACCCAGAAGAAAATAATATCCGGCGCGGTTACGAGTGTATCGGTAGGATTAAAATAATGCAGCTCTTCGTTGTCGTTCGGCCAGCCGAGCGTGGAGAACGGCCAGAGCCATGATGAAAACCATGTATCCAGCACATCTTCATCCTGGCGAATCGCGGCATCCGGTGCAACACCGAGTTTTTTGCGCGCTTCGTTTTCGTTGCGTGCTGCGGTGTAAGCGCCGTCCGACGTGTAATACACGGGAATACGATGACCCCACCAAATCTGCCGCGAGATGCACCAATCGCGGATGTTGGTCATCCAGTGCTCGTACACTTTGGCCCATCGGTCAGGATGGAATTTGATTTTGCCTTCGTGCACCACGCGTAATGCCGGGCCGGCAAGCGGGCGCATTTTGACGAACCATTGATCGGAAAGCCACGGCTCGATGATTGTGTGGCAGCGGTAGCATTTGCCGATGTTGTGAACGTACGGCTCGATCTTCGCCATACATCCGAGCGCTTCCAAATCTTTTACCAATTGCCTGCGGCATTCGAATCGATCCATGCCTTGATATTGTTTTGGAACGGATGTGTTGAGATGTGCCGTTTCATCAAAAATATTTATCTGCGAAAGTTCGTGCCGTTGTCCGAGTACAAAATCGTTGGCATCGTGTGCAGGTGTAACTTTCATGACTCCGGTGCCAAAGCCGAGTTCGATGTATTCATCCGCAATGATGGGCAGATGCCGATTGACGATAGGAAGAACGGCGGTTTTGCCGACGAGATGTTTGTAGCGGTCGTCTTTCGGATGCACGCAGAGCGCGGTATCGCCGAGCATCGTTTCCGGGCGTGTGGTGGCGACAATGGCAAATTCGTTTGTGCCGAGAATCGGATATTTGATGTGATACAAATTGCCGTTCGCTTCCTCGTGATCCACTTCGTCGTCGCTCAACGCCGTTTGGTGCTGCGGACACCAATTGACGATATACTTGCCGCGGTAGATAAGTCCCTTATCGAAGAGACGAATAAAAACTTCCTTCACTGCATCGGATAATCCTTCGTCCATGGTAAAACGTTCGCGCTTCCAATCGCAAGACACGCCGAGTTTGCGCAATTGGCGAATGATTGTGCTGCCGTACTTTTGCCGCCACTCCCAAACAAGTTCGACAAATTTTTCACGGCCAAGATCATAACGATGCTTGCCTTCTTTTGCCAAAGATTTTTCAACGGCATTTTGTGTGGCAATGCCGGCATGGTCGGTACCGGGAACCCAGCATGCTTCGTAGCCGGACATACGTTTCCAGCGGACGAACACATCCTGCAATGTGTTGTTCAGAACATGTCCCATCGTCAGGATGCCGGTGATGTTCGGCGGGGGAATGACGACAGTGAATGGCGTTTTATTCTTTTGAACGGTCGCGTGGAAAAGGTTTCGATCTTCCCAGTACGAATACCACTTATCTTCTACATCTTTCGGTGAATACGTTTTTGAAAGTTCTTGCATAATCAATCTGGAGATACAATAAAAGCAGCGTAACGCTGCCGATGAATTTTTTGTTTGATGTAATTAACGAAAAAAGTGGAATGAAATCAACGCATAAGAACAGGCGTTACGCCTGCATCAGCGGAACAACGTTGGCTGGAACTGCGGGCACGGCTGCGGCTTGCTGACGAGCGATGATCTCGTTGGCGAGATCGAGATACGCGAGCGTACCTTTGGATGTGGCATTGAACAGCACCGCCGGCTTTCCGTAAAATGCTGCTTCCGCAAGGTGTGTGTTGCGGGGAATGATTGTGCGAAGGAGATATTTTCGGAACCGAAGCTGCAATTCGCGGTTGGTAATTTCCGTTACTTTGGTATTCGGTTCGTACATCGTTTGTACGATGCCTTCTATCTGTAAAGTTTTGTTTGCCGCTTCTCGAATCCAATCGAAATGCTTCATCAGCTTATCGATTCCTTCCAACGAAAAATGTCCGGAACGAATCGGAATTAAAACCGAATCTGCACACGTAAGCGCGTTCGTTGTCAGGCCGCGAAGAAACGGCGGCGTATCGATAATCACATAGTCGTAATGCGGCGAGACGGATCGTAAAATATTTTTGAGCAGCGTGCGATTTTCCGAAAGGCGCATAATGCGTTCTTCTGCAACGGGAGTCGTGATGTTCGCAGGTACAAAATCTAAAAATGCTAATTCTGTTCGGTGAATGACTTGCGGCATGGAATGGATAAAATTAAATACTTCATATAAGCCGCCCTTAATTTTCTCTGGCGTAAATCCCAATGACAGACTGCATGCGCCGAAGGGATCGGTGTCGATTAACAGTACACGCTTTTCCAGTACGGCGAAGCTTGCAGCAAGATTGACCGCCGTTGTCGTTTTGCCGACACCACCTTTGGAAATAGCAATCGCTATTACTTTTGTCATCATACAACAAAATGTAAGAAAATAAACGATAAAAAGACAGACTATAACAGTTTCCCGAGAATAAATCCAATGGTAATGCCGGTGAGTAACGCAACGGTCAAGCCGCGATAACTGAGGACATCTTTTGAGTAGCCGCGTTTGATGGCGACAAGCGAGACGAGATAGCCAATGCCATTGAGTATCCAGATAAACGGCAGCGCCAGCACATGAGCGATGATCGGCCCGATGAACGGAATCAATCCGATCCATACAAGGGATGCCGCAAATGCATGGCCCGCAAATCCGACCAACACAACGACAGCGGCAATAATGCTGCCTTTCACGTTGAAGTTCATTCCCAGCGCGACAACGGCAAGAATAATGAACCATGAAAAAATGGCGTTTTCGTTGTTAGAGAAAAAATTTTTAAATGATTGGTTCATTGTTTATTGAACAGAGACGTGAAGAGCAACAAGGGTGTTTTCTGCAGCATTCAACAAGGCAGCCGTTAATTGGTCGCCGTGCGTTACGCGCGCAACACCTTCCGGCGTACCGGTATAAAGGATGTCGCCGCGTTCTAACGTTATAAATTGTGAAATGTAAGCGATCAACACATCGACCGGAAAAATGAGGTTGCTTGTTTTTGATGATTGGCGCAGTGTACCGTTGACGTGCAACTGTACAGAAAGCGTTGAAGGATTGCCGATAGCCGCCGCCGGCAGGAATTCAGAAATCGGCGCCGAGGTATCGAATCCTTTGGCGAGCGTCCATGGCTGACCGAGTTTTTTTGCTTCGGCTTGCACATCGCGCATCGTCATATCCAAGCCGATGCCGTAACCGGCAACATGCTTCAACGCATGTTCCCGAGGAATGTTCTTTCCACCCGTGCCTATCAAAACGGTCAGTTCAACTTCGTGGTGAACATTATTCGAAAGAGAAGGGAGAACAATTTGCTCGTCTTGATGAATGATCGCTGTTGCCGGCTTCATGAAAAATATCGGCGACGCAGAGACATCGCTTTGCATCTCTTTTGCGTGTGCAGCGTAATTCTGTCCGATGCACAAAATTTTTCCTACGGGAATTTGTTCTTGAGTATCTTTGAAAGCAACGACAGCCATCAATATTCTCTTGAGTGTTTAAAAATAAAAGATACGAAAGATTTCCGAAAGGAGTACGTTAAAAAATTCCATGCGGGTGCGCCGGAACGCCCCCTGTGGCTTTATCTTCAATCCGGTACAAACTTATTTGAGCAACAACATTTTTTTTGTATCGGTAAAATTGTTTGCGACGATCCGATAAAAATAGATGCCGCTGGCATACCGTGAGCCGTTAAAAGAAACGGTGTGCGTTCCGTTAGACATTGGTTGATGTAGAAGCGTTTCAACCTTGCGTCCTAACATATCGTAGACCGTTAATGTCACAAATCCTTGAACAGGAAGTTGATACTGAATGGTGGTTGTTGGGTTAAACGGGTTCGGGAAATTTTGATTGAGATGGAAAGAAACAGGCGTGACCGGTGTCGTGTCGTTTTCTTGTGTACCGTTGAAACTTACATACGCGCGGACAAGGTAATAAAAAATTGTATCGGCATTGCTCGGATAATAAATATACCATTGAGCTCCGTTTTCCCCTTGCGATGAATAGGTAAAACTTGTTGCTCCATTTCCCAACGGGCCTGTCGTTACCATAACATAATTGTTCGTTGTTCCCGAATACGCGCCATCCAGAATGAAACCGACTGCAAACGGAGAATTGGTGCTGATGTTTTTTGATCGCAAATCTATCGTTCCCCAATTCGACCATGGCACTGGATACACCGTTGGCGTAGATTTTCCCGACGTCGTAAGATTCAGTGCTAACGGCTGCCCTAACGGTGTCGGATTGCTGGTGCCGGTGTATGTCCAAATTCCCGCGCGGATGGCGCTACTTCGTCTGAGCGCGACGCGCACGGAATCTAACGTGCCCCCTTGTACGGCATCGAAAGTAACACAAACAGTATCGCCCGCAGAAAGAGGAAGAACACCGACCGGTTCGGACATGTCGTACTTCAACTCTACAGTCTGGCTTGTGCCAGAAGATGTATAGGTGTACGTGGAAGCGTTGGATGGATCGGTATTCATGACGATAAAATGAATCTCTGTGTACGTTGTGCCGAACAACGGTTCTGAAAAAGTTGTACCGCTTGCGACATCGAGAACGCGTTTTGACGCCGTACCGAGTTCCACTGCTTTGACGATCAACGATGGATTGTTTTCGGTGAACATTGCTGCAAGTTGAGCGCCGTCTTTATAATCGAGATACCGCGCCGCATAATTTTTTATCGTGTCGGAAGTAAGTGGGACATTGGGATTGTAATAATTCAACCCATTTACCGCGGGCAGGTTCGGATACAGATATCCGTACTTCGGATCGACCGTTCTGTCATTAAGTGTGTTGGCAATGAACCAATTTTGTAAAATGTCGGCAAACCGCAGAGGACTCCCAAATCGCGTCAACGCATCGTTGAGATTATCCACGCCATCCAGCGCGCTGTTGACAATATCTTTAAAGACTCCGATGCCGACTTGATCGCGAATGTACGTAAAAAACCGCGCCGCGCGTGAATAATCTTTTAAGACATTCGTCATATCGTTTGTTCGCCAATCAAAAAGATAATGATTGGTTTCATTGTTGTAGCCGCTCTGTTCGTAAATCGAATATCCGGCGTTCACTTCGGCGATAAGCGAACATCCTTCGTTGATAAAAGACATGCGGCTGATGTTGTTCTGTAAGATGTTGGTATAATTAAAATGAATCATGTGCTGAAATTCATGAGCGGTGGTTGATAATCCATCGGTCAGTCCGGAGGTTGTCGCAAGGTTTGCCGGATTGACGTCCAGAAAGTATATTTCTGCATGGTTGCTGTTCGGATATTGAGAGGACGAAACCATTTCATTGTAGCCGTAAAAATATCCGGCAATATAACCGCCGCTGCCGTTGTAACCATCTTTGATGTCGAGAAGAAGAATGATGATACGCGGATCGTTATCGACATCGGGAGGCGTGCCAAACGCGGCTGTGTCTGTTTGAAAAATTCCTAACGAACCATTGGCAGGTGTGCGCGCATCGAATCCAAGACGTACCGAATCAACGATGGCTTGGTTCACGCGTCCGTTGGTCCAGTTGGCATCTTCAACAAAAATATAACAATTGGTACCGACCGCACGACATGTAGATGGTACGAGGTATCGAGTGTTCTTGACCAAATCATCTGCATACCAGCTGTGCGTAGAGCCGACGGTGAATCCCCACGTGCTTGTTTTATGCAAGGTGTTGGATCGCTGAATGACTTTAGGGTGTTGGCGAATATATTCATGAATTTCTTGTTCTTGTTTTTGTAAAAATAAAGAACCGGGGACCGGATAACTTATTTTTGGCGAAACGGACATCGTGGATGGTACAGCATCTTGCTGCGCCGCCAAAGGAAAAGCGACGATCAGAAGAAAAAATGGGAAAAGAAATACTTTCCATAATGGTAAGTTGAACAATGCGTTGCCCTTTCAGAATGTAATCTTGTGAACGTTTTATTTTGTACGTTGTTCCATGCGCAATATTTCTGAAGCAGCAAGTAACACCGGCCCGAATCCGTGCAGGTCGTTTGTCGGGGAAGGGCGCTGGTAATAAAATGGCAGCGTATCTTCAATCCATGTTCCTGCACAAGTCCCTTCGATGGAACCATCGGTTGTTATGCGCGATGCGACGCCGCGCCATCCCTTCTTTGCGATTTTGATGCAAGAAGAATCGAGCCATCCTTCATTGATGCCGCGAGCGATGCTGTAGGTGAACATAGCAGAGCAAGATGTTTCCAGATACGAATCCGGTTTATCCAGCAACTGATGCCACAAACCTGTTTGTTGATCTTGAAGCTTTTGTATGCCATCGATGTGCGCTCGAAAAAAAGATAAAACACTGTCGCGCTTGGGATACGTTGCCGGCAATTGTCCTAAAAGTTCCGCCGTTGCCACCATCATCCAGCCGTTCACGCGCCCCCAGTATGCTATGGATGGCTGCTTGATGTCGTCATAATAACCATGATGGGCAATGCCGAGTTCCGGCTGTAACAGCAATCGATAAAAATGGAGAACTTGCCGTATGGCATCGTTGTAGTATGCGCTGTCTTGTGTCAACGTTCCCATGCGTGCAAGGAACGGAACGCTCATATATAAATCGTCGCCCCAGATCGTCATCCGATGCGGCCCGGTGCGGCACAGGGTTCCGTCTGCAAGCCGAGTTTGTTGTGTGGATATAAACCATGCAATGGTATCGATTGTTTTTTTCCATTGTGGATTATTCGTATGCTTGTATGCTTCAATCAGCGCGTTCCCCATCGCGCCGCAATCATCTAATGATTCCATTCGGTACAATCGATAACAGAACATTCTGGACGTGCTGTGCGTCGTTTCCCACAACTTTTTAAAATAAGAATAATGACGAAAGATAAAATTGAAATTGTTTGTGATGTAAGATTGATACTCAGTAAATCCCACATCCGCTGCGCGTGATAAACCGTATAACATCACACCATTGGGATATACCCAATCATTGAATTCACGAACAACGCCTGCATTGTCGTTGATGGACGATGTATCGAATGTCGTGATGACGTGGCCGTCAGTTTTATCCACCACCTGGTATTTGGTATTGGCAGCGATGTAGGACCCGACTCGTTGCAGAATATCTTTGGGGCTGTCGTTCAGTTGTGCAACTGACGGAACAAACATGTTCAGAATGAATAATGTTAGATAAAATATTCTTAACGGCTGCTTGAACAAGGCGTTCGTCTTTCAAGATTTAATGTACCGTAAATGTTGTGTCGGCATCGATAAGATGCAACGCTTGTCCGTTCAACATCTGTTTTACACTATCGTACCAAACCGTTGTTTGATAACCTTGATGATTCAATAAGATGCGTCGAAGGTCGGCAGGGCACTGCAAGATGTACGTTTTTCCCGTTGAAGTCTGCAAAGCCAAGGAAGTGAAAGGTTCATTGCCGATGACTTTGAGTGAACCGGTTACCATATTTTTATCTCTCGTCATTTCTTTGGTCGTGGTGCAACCCGCCAACAACGAGACGACAAAAACGAAAATGAAAATATTCAAAAAATTTTTCATGACAATCTTGGCAGTCATATCCATTATTCTCGTTTCCATTCAATCCGGTCTCCGACGGAAATATTATATTTGTCGGTGAATCCGCCCAACACTTCCAGAACATCAATGACCGGCGCCGTGGACTGATACGTTTGATCGCTGAAGGGCGTGGTGTTCTTATGGATGGTTTTGATTGTTCCGCTTGCATCAATGAACAACATATCGAGCGGAAGAATCGTATTGTGCATCCAGAATGATTGGAATTGTGCTTGCTCGAAAACGAACAGCATGCCTTGTTGCTCTTCCATCGTCGGCCTGCCCATCAATCCGACTTCGCGCTTGCTGTCGTCGTCGGCAATTTCGATGTCGATCGTCGTGATCGGCAACGCAGGTTTTTTGAGAAATGTCAATGTGCCTTGTTTTTTAAACATTGGTGAATGAGAATCTTCAGTCATATCGTGCGATTTTTTCGGCATTGCAATGATGGCAATCGCCGCGATGATAAGAACAGCGATCGCACCGATAATCCATTGGCGCTTGATCGAAGAATGATTTTTCTGTTGGGCATCGTGTGTCTTTGACATATTGAACAGGTAACTCCATGGATGAAGGTTATCGAATTTCGTTTGCCGTTTTCTTGATGAGCGTAAATTCCGGCTCAATATCTACGGGAATGCCGGCAAGTTTATCCAACGCTTTTTGCATTGCAGGATGAATAATGCCGAACCGGTCGCACATGGCTTTTGCTTTGACGTACGATCCTTCGGCTTGCAGTGTCAGAATATCGGCTGTGAGTTTTGCAACTGCATCCTCGATTTTACTTTGATCGATCCCGAATTTGCCGCTTGCTTCATCGATCGTGATGCCGCCTTCGAGGGTGAGATAATTAAATTGAATAGCAACGCCTTTGCCATGCGCTTCGTTGGTGCCGAATCGCACTGATCGAAACATGCTGGCAAGATAGGTCGTGTACATCTCTTGTTCTAATTTCTTGTCGAGAATTTTTTTGTCGATCAGATATTGCAGTGCAAACAATCCGGTGATGTCCGCCTTGGCCTCTTCAATCGCGGAATATAATTCCTGTAATTTTTTGCGGACGGTAGTCGGCTTTCCATTGACCATGATGTTATGCGGCCCGAGGCCATGCATTAACTCGTGACACAAAATGTGTGTAAAGAAAGCATCGAAGGAGACATTGCCGAACTGGGTGGAATCCAGCACTATGCGGGAAATAGGAAGCAGTACTTTGTTAAACTTTGCTTCCTGAATGTTTTTCAACAACACACGCTTCGATCCTTTTTCATGCACGACGCGCTCGTCGTTGGGAAGATTGAACGCTGCGGTTTGCACGCCGCGATTTCCTTCGCCGGCTGCATACAGCACATCGACTACACGAATCGGCGACATTGTTGCAAGGTTCGGATTGCGATATTTCGGATCTAATGGAAGATTGTTTTCTATGTCTTGCAAATAATTTCCGAACTTCACTAATCTTGCCGATTCAGCTTCGTCGCGCATCGTCACGAATACTTCAAATGCCGCTTTGTTATTGTACAACTCATCCATATACGTTTCATACGGGCCGATCGTCACATCGATGGGTGCGTCCAATTCCATCCATGCAACATCGCTTGCATAATAATCGTTGGAACGAAAGGCATCGGCACGCGCGGCGAGATATTTTTTGAGCGTTTTGTTGGTGGCCAAAGCGGAAGCTTCTTTTAAAAGTTTTGCAGCGGGCACGAGCCATTCTTTATATTCTTCGTTGTACGAAACGCACGTTAACGTTCCGTTGACATCGCGATGAATGGTGGAGAAAAATCCTGTTGCCGATTCTTTTTCTTTCTCCGGCAATCCGTTGAGCCATGCGGTGAATTCTTCTTTACTCATATCCAATGGATAATAATTTGCACCGGCAGGACGTTGTTCCGGTGCGCCGGCTATGAACGGTGTATCATGATCAAGTGCCGACCAAGGACTCATATTGATTTGAAAATAATGCAGCCGTTCTTTTCCTGTTTGCGTTGTGTCGGCTTGAAGTTTTTTCAGTACATCAATATTCCCGCTCCATACTTGCCGGAGATAAATTTGATCCATCAATTGTGCAGCATCGATAATTTTGTCGAGCGCTTTCCGGTCGTTGGGGGAAAGATGTGATACATCGGCAGTGATCGGTGTGGGTGCGAAGCGGGATATTTGTTGTGCAAGCGTCATGGGGTCACTGTCTAATTTGGGTTGTCCTTTCTGCGTGCACGAAGAAACAAAAAAAACCAGTACGCAAAAAAGTGAAAACGTGAACAGTTTCATACGATTCCATCAAAATGAACATTCGTTGTTACCTCTGTAATTTCAGCAATGAGGATTGGAAAAGCAAGAAGGAATAAATGAAAAACGCCATCTTTCCATTGAGAAAAGATGGCGCTGGGGGGACTCCGGAATGCTTATTCTTTATCGCGCGTGAAGATGCGCTTCAGCTTTTTTTTCAGCTTGCTGCCGCCGCGTTCTTCGCTCATCGATTCTACGAGCGAACGCCAGTCCGTTTCCGGCGCGGGCGTTTTTGCTTTTGAAGAATCGACAAAGGTGGATCGTTTTCTCGGATATTCTGATCCGCGCGGTGGCTGATTGTGTGAATCGTTGTGCTGGCCATGGCGCGGGAATCCGCCGCCTTGTGGGCGTTCACGCCGGCCGCGGCGATCATCATTGCGCTGCGGCTTTCGTTCGGAGAATCCTCGCGGCTTGTCATCGCGTCGTTCATTGTTCCGTTGAGGTTTGTGTTCGGAAAAACCACGCGGCCTGTCGTCACGACGGAAACCGCCTTGCGAACGTTCACGATGCCCCTCATCGTGTTTCGGTCCGCTATGCGAACGTGAGTGGTCGTGCCGTTCTTCCCGTGGACGCTCGCCGTGTTGTTCGCGTGAAGAATGTTCTTCTGCGGAATGTTCTGTGGCAGGCGTTTTCTTCGAACGTTCAAATCCCGGATACGGAGCAAGGTCAAATTGTTTCTCCGTGTACCGTTCGATCTTCTTAAAATAATTCCGTTCATCGTTCCCGACAAACGTAATCGCGTCTCCGGTTGCAGACGCGCGTCCCGTTCGCCCGATGCGGTGAATGTAATCTTCCGCAAACGACGGCGTATCGTAATTGATGACGTGGGAAATTCCTTCGACATCGATGCCGCGCGCGGCAATATCGGTTGCAACCATGACTTTAAAACGGCCCTGCTTAAAT
>DATKMP010000184.1:0-22365 GCA_035541775.1 Bacteroidota bacterium
GCATTGTTGCAAAGCCGAATTCTTCCGCGCCAAGCAAGGCAGCGAGCACAACATCTCGGCCGGTTTGCAATTTTCCATCCGTTTGTAATCGCACGCGGCTGCGCAAATCATTCATCACCAGCACTTGTTGTGTTTCGGCAAGGCCGAGTTCCCACGGAATGCCCGCATGCTTAATCGATGTAAGCGGTGAAGCTCCTGTTCCGCCGTTGTCGCCGCTGATGAGAATCGAATCGGCATGCGCTTTGGCAACACCGGCTGCAACAGTTCCGACGCCGACTTCCGAAACAAGTTTTACGGAAATTTTCGCTTTCGGATTCACGCTCTTCAAATCATAAATCAACTGTGCCAGATCTTCAATCGAATAAATATCGTGGTGCGGCGGCGGCGAAATCAAGCCGACGCCGGGAATCGAATGGCGCGTCTTTGCAATGATCGCATCGACCTTGTGCCCGGGCAATTGTCCGCCTTCGCCGGGTTTTGCGCCTTGCGCAATTTTGATTTGAATTTCGTCGGCATTGATAAGATAATTTGCCGTTACGCCGAATCTGCCGGAAGCAACTTGCTTGATGGCACTCCGGCGCAATTCGCCGTTCGCATCGGGATGGAACCGTTCCTCCTCTTCGCCGCCCTCACCGGTATTCGATTTCCCACCGATGCGGTTCATCGCGACCGCGAGTGTTTCGTGCGCCTCTTTACTGATCGAACCATACGACATTGCCCCGGTAACAAACCGTTTGACAATTTCTTTCGCGGGTTCAACTTCTTCTATCGGAATGCGTTTGGTGTTTGCGTTAAACTCCATCAGACCGCGCAAGGTGTACAATTGTGTTGTTTGATCGTCTAAGAATTTTGAATATTCTTTGAACGATTGATAATCGTTCACACGTACCGCTCGCTGCAATTTCGTTACCGTTAACGGATTGATAAGATGGCGTTCGCCGTTGACACGGTAATGATAATTCCCGCCAAGATCGAGTTCCGTGTCGGCTTCTGTCAATGGACGATATGCAAACCGATGTTTCATCTCGGCTTCATTGACAATCACACCGAGATCGATTCCTTCGATGCGTGACGCTGTGCCGGTAAAATATTTTTCAATGAGATTTTTATTTAAGCCGATCGCTTCAAAAATTTGTGCGCCGCGATAGCTTTGCAGCGTCGAAATCCCCATTTTGGAAAAGACTTTGAGCAATCCTTTATCAATGGCTTTTTTATAATTTTTCACCGCGTGTTCTGCGTCTAACCCTTGCGGCAATCGTCCTTGGTTGGCAAGGTCTTCAATCGTTTCAATTGCCAGATACGGATTGATGGCGCTTGCACCATATCCGATCAACAAACAACAGTGCATCACTTCCCGCGGCTCGCCGGTTTCAATCACCAACGCGGCTTGTGTTCGTGATTCTTCACGCACCAGATGGTTGTGTACTGCGGTCAACGCAAGCAAACTTGGAATTGGTGCATACTCGTCATCGTGTCCGCGATCCGATAAAATGATGATCGAATAGCCGGATTGAATTGCGAGCGATGCGCGGCGGCACAAACCATCCAATGCGCGTTCTAATTCCTGTGCACCGCCATGAACGCGAAACAACATGGGCAGTGTTGTTGCAAGAAAATCGCCTTGTGAAACGCGGCGCAATTTTTCAAGTTCACTATTTGTCAAAATCGGATGATCCAATTTCAACGTGTGGCAATGATGCGGCGTTTCGTCTAAAATATTTCGTTCCGTGCCGATATAACTTGTCAGCGACATCACCAATTCTTCACGAATCGGGTCGATCGGCGGATTGGTCACTTGCGCAAACAATTGTTTAAAGTAATGAAACAATGGCTGCGGCCGATCCGATAAACATGCGAGCGGTGTATCGGTTCCCATCGAACCGAGCGGTTCCTGCCCGTTCACCGCCATTGGCGTCATGATCATCCGAAGATCTTCGTCCGTATAACCGAACAATCGTTGCCGCTGAATAATATCGTCGGGATGAAATCCATACGAGCGCGGCGGGTCAGGAAGTTTATCCAGTGTAATTTGATACTCTTGAATCCACGTTCCGTACGGCTGGCGCGCGCTTAAGCGCGCTTTAATTTCTTCATCGGGAACGATGCGCTTCTCGTTCAAATCTGCCAGCAACATTTTTCCCGGTTCAAGTCGTCCCTTTGCTTTCACAAGCTCCGGTTCAAGCTCCAGCACGCCGGTCTCTGATGCCATAATTAATATATCATCATTTGTCACTACGTACCGCGCGGGGCGCAATCCATTGCGATCCAATGTAGCGCCGATAATTTTCCCATCAGTGAAGGCAACGGCTGCCGGGCCATCCCATGGTTCCATTAACGATGCATGGTATTCATAAAATGCTCGTTTTGCCGGATCCATGCTTTCGTTTTTATCCCACGCTTCCGGTATTAACATTGCCAGGGTGTGCGGGATGCTGCGACCGGCAAGATATAATAGTTCGACCGCATTATCTAACGATGCAGAATCGCTTCCGTTCGGCTGGATGATGGGAAATATTTTTTTGAGATCGTCGCCGAATAAATTGGATTTTAAAATCGATTGCCGCGCGTACATCCAATTCGTGTTTCCACGAATCGTATTAATTTCTCCGTTATGGCAGATATATCGGAACGGATGTGCTAATTGCCAGTTTGGAAGTGTGTTGGTCGAAAATCGTTGGTGCACCAAACACAAGGCGCTTTCTGCATCAACATCGGCAAGTTCACCATAAAAGCGTTCAATCTGCGGCGCAAGCAATAATCCTTTATACACAATCGTTCGCGACGACATCGACGGAATGTAAAAGAAGTTTTTATCTTTGATCGTTGACGCAGCAATTTCTGATTCCGCGCGCTTGCGAACAACATACAGCTTTCGTTCAAACTCGTCCTGCTTCATGCCGGCGCCGCATTGAACAAAAAACTGTTCGATGTACGGCTGCGAAGCACGGGCGATACGGCCGATGGCGTCCGCATCCACCGGCGTATCGCGCCAGCCCAGAATTTTTAACCCCTCTTCTTCTGTAATGCGTTCAAGAATTCCTTCGCACTGCAATCGCGACTGCTGTTCCACGGGAAAGAAGACCATGCCAACTCCGTACTCGCCTTCGTTCGGAAGTTGAATGCCAAGTTGTTTGCATTCTTTCACAAAAAATTTGTGGGGAATTTGAATCGTGATACCTGCGCCATCGCCGGTTTCAGGGTCGCACCCACACGCACCACGGTGTGTGAGATTCATCAAGATTTGAATTCCCTTTGTAATAATATCGTGTGATTTTTCTCCGCGGAGATTGACGATGAATCCGATACCGCATGCATCGTGTTCGTTGCGCGGATCGTACAGCGGAAAATTTGTTTGTTGTTCTGTTTCCATCGGACTAATTTTTATTCCTTTTCCAATCCGTGAATAATATCGTTAGGCCTCACCT
This sequence comes from Bacteroidota bacterium, assembly GCA_035541775.1. Classification (GTDB taxonomy): domain Bacteria; phylum Bacteroidota; class Ignavibacteria; order UBA10030; family UBA10030; genus DATKMP01. The sequence goes on from DATKMP010000184.1 coordinate 3,426, forward strand.
TGAAATTCGCGCTTCAACGCTACACGTCCGGTGCGCGCGACTTCTTTAATACCGAACGGCTTTAACATGTTGATGATGGCATCTACCTTTTGCTGACTGCCGGTTGCTTCGAGCGTTAATGTCTTCGTGCTCACATCTACGACTTTTGCGCGGAAGATTTCCGAGATTTGTAAAATTTCGGATCGTGTTGATGTTGTCGATTGAACCTTGATCAGCGCGAGTTCGCGTTCAACATAACTTTCGAATGTTAAATCCACTACTTTAATCGTGTCGATCAACTTATTGAGTTGTTTCATAATTTGCTCAACAATTTGATCGTCGCCGCTGGTCACGATAGTCATGCGCGAAATATCCGGTTCCTCGGTCGGCCCGACAGTTAAACTATCGATGTTGTATCCTTTTGCCGCAAACATTCCGGCAATTCGGTTCAGCGTTCCAAATCGATTTTCAACAAGCATCGAAATCGTATGCTGCTTAGGCGTTTTTTCAGCCGATGTTAGATTCGCCGTCGAAGGTGTTTTTGCTTGCGCCATTGTTTTTCTCCGTCATCCTTTTGAATGAATCATAATCTTGTGTTCGCTTTGTCCATCTGCATCAGCTTTTACAACCGGTTCAGGATTATCCATAATCTCGTTCACCGTTTGCGCCGCCGGAATCATCGGATACACATTTTCTTCTTTCGCGACAACAAACTCAACCAATATCGGACCATCTTTATATGCTAATGCTGTTCGGATCGCATCTTCCGCTTGCGCTGGCGTTGTTGCGCGCATTCCTTTAATGCCGTATGCTTCTGCGAGTTTTACAAAATCCGGACTGACCATGTGCGTATGCGAATAACGTTTTCGCCAGAACAATTCCTGCCATTGACGGACCATTCCAAGAAAACCATTATTTAAGATAAAGATTTTTATCGGCAATTTATTTTGTGCGATAGTGCCGAGTTCCTGTACATTCATTTGAATACCGCCGTCGCCGCTGATGCTGACGATCGGCAAGTCATTGCGTCCGAACGCCGCGCCCATCGCAGCCGGCAGCGAGAAACCCATTGTGCCGAGTCCACCGGAGGTGATGTGTGTTCGCGGATGCTGCCATCGGAAAAATTGCGCTGTCCACATTTGCTGCTGGCCGACATCGGTGATCACAACCGCATTGCCCTTAGTGACACTGCTTAATGTGTTAACTACATGTTGTGTACGAAGCAATTCATCATGTTTATATCGAAGCGGATGCTCTTCTTTCCACTGTTCGATTGTTTTCAACCAGTCTTCTGTGTCCAAGGGTTTCACATGCTGAATCAATTGTTTCAACACATTCTTCACATCGCCGACAATCGGAACATCCACCGGAACATTTTTACTAATTGCCGTGGGATCGATATCGATATGAATTTTTTGTGCTTCGGCTGCAAACGCATCCGGATTTCCCGTTACACGATCATCGAATCGCGCACCGACGGCAATCAACACGTCGCAATAACTTACGGCAACATTGGAATACCATGTTCCATGCATGCCAAGCATCCCGAGCGACAAACGATTTTGTTCCGGATAAGCACCAAGTCCATGCAGCGTCGTTGTCACGGGACATTTTAATTTGTCTGCAAGTGCGCGAAGTTCGTTCGACGCATTTGCACTAATCACGCCGCCGCCGACATATAAAATCGGACGCTTCGCCGTGTTAATCACTTCTGCTGCTTTTTTAATTTGTTTGATGTTGCCTTCAACTGTAGGATTGTAACTGCGCAATGAAACAGATTTCGGATATTCGAATGTCCACTTGTGCGCCATAACATCTTTGGGTAAATCGACAAGCACGGGGCCGGGACGTCCGGTTGTTGCAAGATAAAATGCTTCTTTGATAATGCGCGCAAGGTCGCGAACATCTTTGACTAAATAATTATGTTTTGTAATCGGGCGCGTGATACCGACAATGTCCGCTTCTTGAAACGCATCGTTGCCGATTAAATTCGACGCGACCTGTCCGGTGAACACAACGAGCGGGATAGAATCCATATACGCATCGGCAATACCGGTGACGGTATTGGTTGCACCCGGACCGGAAGTCACAAGAACAACGCCGGGCTTGCCGGTTGCTTTCGCGTATCCTTCTGCTGCGTGTGTTGCCCCTTGTTCGTGTCGCGTTAAAATATGTTTGATGCCGGTAATGTCATGCAGCACATCGTAGATACCGATCGTTGCACCGCCGGGATATCCGAATAGGACTTCGACGTTTTCCTCAGCAAGACTGCGTACAAAAATTTCTGCGCCGGTAATTTGTTTCGGCTGCTGCTTCTCGTGTGGTTTCGTCGGGGTCATAACATTGTTCCTTTTATTAATTTCACCAACCTCGTGTTCATTATTCTCTGCTTCAACTTGTTCCTGCATTACACTCTCATCGATTGCGTCGTTTTGCATTTCAAATCGACCGGCACATGCTAATTCGTACAACACATCGTACACACCGATTGTTGCTGCACCGGGATATCCAAATATAACTTCAACACCTTCCGCTATAAGACTGCGCACTAAAATTTCTGCGCCTGTCATAAGTTTTTGTTGGTTCATATTTGTTTGATTCGATGTCAACGTTTTGCCTGATGCTATTTTGAATCAAGGACTGCACCGGTGTGCGCGCTGGTCACGAAATGTGCATATCGCTGCAGCCACTTGCTTTGAATTTTTTGTTCAAACGGCGGAAGCACTGCTAAGCGTGATTGTATCTCTGAATCGCTTAACTGAACGTTCAGCGATCGAGCATCGAAATCTATTTCAATAATGTCGCCATTTTGAAGCGCGGCAATCGGTCCGCGTGCGGCTGCTTCCGGCGAAACATGTCCGATACACGCGCCGCGCGTTCCTCCGGAAAATCTTCCGTCGGTAATCAGCGCAACTTTTTCTCCAAGACCCATACCGACAATGGCCGAGGTGGGAGAGAGCATTTCCTGCATGCCCGGTCCGCCCTTTGGACCTTCATAACGAATGACGACAACATCGCCTGCTTTAACTTTGCCGCCAAGAATTCCCGCTTGTGCTTCTTCCTGACTTTCAAAAATATTTGCCGGCCCGAAATGTTTTCGCATTGCAGGAGACACGCCTGCCGTTTTCACCACCGCGCCTTCCGGTGCAAGGTTGCCGAACAACATCGCAAGTCCGCCTTTTACCGAATGCGGATTTTCAATCGGACGAATGACTTCGTAATTTTTCACTTCTGCCTTTGCAACGATCGAGCGCAACGTTTTTCCGCTGACCGTTTCTCGGTCAAGGTGTAAAACATTTTCACCCTTGCGGGAAACTTCTTTTAACAGCGCTGGAATACCGCCGGCTTTGTGCAAATCTTCAATATGCCATTGTCCTGATGGACTAATTTTGGATAGATGCGGAACCTTGTCTGCAATTTCGTTGATACGTTCTAATGAATAATCGATTCCCGCTTCGTTACAGAATGCGAGTGTGTGCAGGACGGTATTGGAGCTTCCGCCCATCGCCACATCGACAGCAAATACATCATCAACTGCATCGCGCGTGACGAGGTCGAGCGGCTTGATATCTTTTGCCACTAATTTTAAAATTAAACGGCCGGCTTCAGCGGCAAGTTCATTTCGTTGTTTGGATTTGGCAAGTGCGGTACCGTTGTAGGGGAGGGCGAGGCCGAGAACTTCTAACAAACAATTCATCGAATTAGCGGTAAACAAACCGGAACACGATCCGCACGACGGACATGCAAATCGTTCCAGCATTTTTAATCCTTTATCGTTCAATGTGCCGGCTTTGTATGCACCGACACCTTCGAACACCGAAATTAAATCCGCTTTTTTTCCGTTCGGCAATACGCCCGCTTTCATCGCCCCGCCGGAAATAAAAATGGTGGGAATATTGGCACGCAGCGCACCCATCACCATACCGGGAACAATTTTGTCGCAGTTGGGAATGCAGACCATGCCGTCGAATTTATGCGCTTCGATCATCGTCTCCACCGAATCGGCAATCAATTCGCGCGATGGCAAACTGTATTTCATACCGACGTGGCCCATTGCGATTCCATCATCGACAGCGATTGTATTAAACTCAAACGGTACGCCACCGGCATCGCGAATTGCTTTCTTTATAAGCTTGCCGAATGCTTGAAGATGCACGTGGCCGGGCACAATATCGACATAGGAATTGGCAACCGCGATGAACGGTTTGCTAAAATCTTCTTCCGTCAAGCCCGTAGCACGGAGCAGCGCACGGTGCGGTGCGCGTTCAAAACCTTTTTTAATTTGATCACTTCGCATACTGCATTCCTTTCGGATAAAGCAATACAATGTTTCTCCTCTGCCAGAGGCGAACGCTGCGTGAACCTATAATGAGAAAAATGTGGTGTGCTTCGTTTGGCCTCTGGCTTCTGCTTAGCCGATAATCGTTAGGCTAATAAGAGTAAGCAGGAGGCCAATAATCGTCGTAACGGTAACGACGAATGTAACCGTAACAGGTGTTACCAGAATAACTGTGCCAACACTGTTGAATAAGGATTTCGTTATTTTGCCGTTACGTTTCACTTTACCTTAGTAAATAATGACACTATACCATACGAAAAACTTTTGTTTTTGTCAAGAGAGCCGGAAAAAATTTTACTCCGGTAGCGTTTTTCAATATAAAACTATTGCAAATTGAAACGACCACCGCTGTTTTTTCTTCCGTGGCCGTTGTTCCATCATCGTTTATTTTCGTTTGTGTTTCGCTTTTTTCTTTTCCGGTTTAGATGTTTTGACCGGTTTCGATTTCTGTTTCGTTTTTTGTTTTGCCTTCGGTTTTTCTTTCGCCTTCTTGTTCTCTTTTTTGATTTTCACGGCACTATTTTTTTTTTCATCGAACAGCGCCGGTTGCTCACCATTTTCTTTTTTCTCGGCAGCTGTGTGATTACCGTTCGTTTTATTGTTGGAAGAATTTTTGGTCTCTTCCGCAAGACGATTGTCTTCTTCGTCTTCAGCCACAACGACGGCAACATCGGCAACGGAATCGCCTTCGTTCAATCGAATCAATCTCACGCCTTGCGTGTTGCGCCCTGCAAGACGAATGTCGGAAGCATGCTGACGAATGACCATGCCGTCGGTTGTCACAACAACAAGGTCGTCTGTCTCCATAATTTCTTTAATCGAAACCATGTTGCCGGTCTTGTCGGAAATTTTTACGGTGATAATTCCTTTGCCGCCGCGATGGCTGATGCGATATTCATCTTCCTCGCTGCGTTTGCCGAATCCTTTATCCGTTGCAATGAGAATGGTCGTTCCTTTGCGGCGCAAATTCACAGCACCAATGACTTTATCGCCTTTGCCAAGTTTTATTCCGCGTACGCCTGCGGCAGCACGGCCCATCGGGCGAATTTCATCTTCATGAAAACGAATCGCCATACCTTTTTGCGTCCCAATCACAATATCCTGCGTTCCATCCGTAAGCTTGACATCGCGCAAGACATCGCCGTCTTTCAGGTTCGCCGCAACAATGCCGCTCTTTCGCGGATTGCTGAATTCCGACAACAGAACTTTTTTCACCAACCCTTGTTCGGTGAACATAAACACAAAATGCTTGTCGTCAAATTCTTTGACTGCAATAAACGATGCAATGGTTTCATCCGGCGATTTTGCAATAAGGTTGTTAATGGATTTTCCTTTGGTGGTTCGCCCGCCTTCGGGAATTTCAAACACCTTCAGCCAATGGCATCGTCCTTTATCGGTAAAGATGAGAACATAATCATGCGTGCTCGCCACAAACATATGCTGCATAAAATCGTCTTCACGTGTTGCTGCGCCAGTCACACCTTTGCCGCCGCGCGATTGCCGGCGATAGCCGGAAACCGGGAAGCGCTTGATGAATCCACCGTGACTGATCGTCACAACGACTTCTTCTTCCGCAATCATATCTTCGATTTTGAATTCTTCCGCTTTGTACACGATTTCCGTGCGCCGGTCATCGCCGTATTTTTCCTTGATCTCCAACAATTCTTCTTCAATGATTTTCAATTGAAGCTGCTTGTTCTTGAGAATCGCTTTCAGTTTTTCAATCAGCTTGATCGTTTCTTTATATTCATCTTCAACTTTTTTGCGTTCCAAACCGGTGAGGCGCTGCAGGCGCATATCGAGAATGGCTTTGGCTTGAATCTCTGAAAGTTTGAACCGGCGCATCAATCCGGTTTTTGCGGTCTCGACATCTTTCGATTTTTTAATGAGGGCAATCACTTCGTCGATGTTGTCGAGTGCAATGATGTATCCTTCCAAAATATGAGCACGTTTTTCTGCTTCATCCAAATCGAATTTCGTTCTGCGCACGACGACAACATTGCGATGATCGATAAAATGACGAACCAGGTCGCGCAATTGCAATGTTTGCGGCCGGCCATCCACCAGAGCGATCATAATTACGCCAAACGTTGTCTGCATCTGCGTGTGTTTGTAGAGATTGTTGAGCACAACTTCCGCGTTGGCTTCACGTTTTAACTCAACGACCATTCGCAATCCGTCGCGATCCGATTCATCGCGAATATCCGAAATATCTTCCAATTTTTTATCGGACACCAATTCCGCAATTTTCTCGATCAACGCCGCTTTGTTGACTTGATACGGCAGTTCGTTGACGATGATACGCTGGCGATCGCTTTTTCCTGTTTCAATATTCGCGCGCGCGCGAACAATAATTCTTCCGCGTCCTGTGGTGTACGCAACTTTGACGCCTTCATAACCATAAATAATTCCGCCGGTCGGAAAATCCGGCGCAATGATATGCTTCATCAACTTTTCGTTGGTGATGTCCGGATCTTTAATGTACGCAACGCAGCCGTCGATCACTTCTCGTAAATTGTGCGGCGGAATATTTGTCGCCATGCCGACGGCGATACCGCTTGTTCCATTGCAAAGTAAATTCGGAATCAACGCCGGCAGGACTGTTGGTTCTTGCAATGTCTCATCGAAGTTCGGGACAAAATCAACCGTATTCTTTTCTAAGTCTTTTAACATTTCTTCGGCTGCACGTGTCATCCGCACTTCCGTGTAACGCATTGCTGCGGCAGAATCGCCATCGACCGAGCCAAAATTCCCCTGTCCATCCACCAGCATATAGCGCATGGAAAAATCTTGCGCCATACGGACCATCGTATCGTACACGGCCGTGTCGCCATGCGGGTGATATTTACCGAGCACTTCACCGACGATACGCGCGCTTTTTTTGTACGGCCTGTTACTATTGTTGCTCAACCCATACATACCATAGAGCACGCGCCGGTGCACCGGCTTCATACCATCGCGCACATCAGGCAGCGCGCGCGCGACGATAACGGACATCGAATAATCGATGTACGCTCCGCGCATTTCATCTTCAATATCAACCGGAACTATTTTTTCATTCAATGTTGCCATGTATTACATCTTTCTTTATATCCGAAATAAAATTTCTTTTCATTTTGAGTCGTATGAATCCGTTCTCAATCTCAATTTTTTATGTTGGCCGCAGATTCAAGCTGTACTCTGCATTTTGGTCTTGCGTCAAATTCGTTCCCGCAAACGTCAGCGTCCATCGAATTGCCGCTGCCCACCAAACAAGCACAAGATATTTTTCCCACACTTGGTACGAAAACGGCATGATCAGCAAAAAAAAATAATAACAGAATGAAAGCACGGTTTGCGGCTGTATATTCCTGTGTTTCAGCGCTGCCAGATCTTGCAATATGAACACAAACAATACCCAAAGTCCTACGCATGTGAAAAAATACAAAATGATGGATTCAAAAATTCCATGTCCGACAAAAAAATCTAGTGCGCGATGCACCAACCCGACGGTATCGTGAGCCGTTTGTGTATGCGTTACAAGCGATACTTTTACGGGGAACACAAAATATATCGCGCCGCAAAAGAGGGCGCCCAGCAAGAGTTTCCATTCTTGCATGCTTTTTCGCCATGTAAAAAGAACGATCGGCAAGAGATAAATACCGGTAAAGGCAATGTACGTTATCAGCGCATGAGGATTCCATGTATATTCATCTGGCATGATCCAACGTGCCATTCCCATCGGTGGCGCCATTCCTTTCCAGATATACATACAGATCATCAATGGCAGCGATGCAATCGCAATCGAAAGTGAAAACCGTACAAAACTTCGTTTTGTGTGCTTCACCAAATCCATGATCAACACCATCGTCCACATCGCAAGAACGATAAAAAGAACGTATTGCCGGCAAAGCAGTCCCAATCCGGCAAATCCTGCCGCTGTTTCATAGAATTTTTTTTCAAAAAAATAAATCGCGCATAGGATAAAAAACAACGTCAGCATGTCGGTGAAGACAAAACCGCTCAACCCAAGGATGTAGGGATTGATAAGAAAACAAAGGCTTACTACAAATGTGGTCTTTGCCTCTTGGAGAAACCGGAATGCTGTTTTGTAGAGCATGATGAAAACTGCAAGCGCGATGATGAGCGAAAAAATTCTGAGCGTCTCAAGATCAAATCCCCAGATGCTGCCCCACGCCGCATACAGAACATAAAATAGCGGCGGCGTAACTTCCGGGTAATTGAACAGTATCTGCGGCCAGTGCGACGCACCAAACAGTTGAATGGTTTCAACAGTGTGCCGTTCGTCTCCCCATACGGGTTGGTGAATTGTCGCTAATGCTATAACCACAAGAACCGTCAGAGAAATTATCAGCCACAATATTTGGTACTGCTTTTTTTGCATTGCATCCCGCATTATTTATACATCAAGATTGCGTACATACTTTGCATTCTTCTCGATGAACTCGCGCCGTGGTTCTACTTCATCGCCCATTAAAATGGAAAATGTTCTGTCGGCATCGGCGGCATTTTCAATCGAAACCTGAAGCACTGTTCGCGTTTCTGGGTTCATCGTGGTGGACCACAATTGCTCCGGATTCATTTCGCCAAGGCCTTTAAATCGCGAGATCACCATACCGCCTTCTTTTACAACAACGCCTTCTTCCTCTGAGACAGCGGGGGCTTCGGCAACTTCTTCTTTTTCGCCTTTTCCTTTTTTCTCGCTCTTCAACCGTTTGAGAATCTCTTCGCGTTCATCGTCGTCGAACGCATAAAATTCTTGTTTCCCTTTTTTAATTTTATACAACGGCGGTTGTGCGATGAATAAATGTCCGAGATCGATAAACTCCCGCATATAGCGGAAAAAGAGCGTCATAAGCAAGGTACGAATGTGCGCGCCATCCACGTCGGCATCTGCCATGAGAATCACTTTTCCGTACCGGATTTTTTCCGGATCGAATTCTTCGCCGACTCCTGCGCCGATCGCGGTAAAGATCGCGCGGATTTCTTCGTTTTCTAACATTTTATGGAGCCGCGCTTTTTCAACATTTAAAATTTTTCCGCGCAATGGAAGAATAGCTTGAAAGCGGCGATCGCGTCCTTGCTTAGCACTGCCGCCTGCGGAATCACCTTCGACGATATACAATTCACAATGTTCTGGATCGTTAATAGAGCAATCGGCAAGTTTTCCCGGAAGTCCTCCGGAATCGAATGCGTTTTTTCTGCGTGTCAGGTCGCGTGCTTTGCGTGCTGCTTCACGCGCCTCGGCGGCACGTAAACATTTATCGATAATCCGTTTTGCGTCGGGAGAATTGTCTTCAAGCCAATCGGAAAGCGCGGAGCCGACAATCGATTCGACGATGCTTTTTACTTCACTGTTGCCCAGTTTTGTTTTTGTCTGTCCTTCGAACTGCGGCTCGGGAACTTTCGCGCTGAGAATAGCGGTTAATCCCTCCCGGAAATCATCGCCCGTTAATTGCACGCCGCCTTCTTTCACCAATCCGTTTTTCGAAGCATAATTGTTCAGCGTTCGCGTCAACGCCGTGCGAAAGCCGACAAGGTGTGTGCCGCCTTCATGGGTGTTGATGTTGTTGACATAACTCAAGACGTTTTCGTTGTACTGGTCGTTGTATTGAAATGCAACCTCTACTTCGACGGTGCGTCCATTTTCATCTTTGCCTTCGCCCTTCGCATAAACAACTTTTTTCAAGATTGACGGGCGCGTGGAATCCACATACTTCACAAATTCCGTTAACCCGCCTTTAAAATGGAACGTTTCTTCTTCTTTCGATTTCGGGCGCGCATCTTTTATAACGAGTACAACATCGGGATTTAAAAATGCGAGCTCGCGTAAGCGTTCGGCAAGCGTTTCGAATTTATAAACTCGATTTTTAAAAATCGTTCCATCCGGCATAAACGTAACCTTCGTGCCCGTTTTATTTTTATCGGCTTTGCCGATAACTTTTACGGGAGCAACGGGATCGCCTTTTTTATATTTTTGATAGAACGTTTTTCCATCTCTTTGCACTTCAACTTCCAACCACTCGCTGAGCGCATTCACTACCGACACACCGACGCCATGCAAACCGCCGGAAACTTTGTAGGTGTTCTTATCGAACTTACCGCCGGCATGAAGAACGGTCATCACAACTTCTAAGGCGGACCGGTTTTCTTCTTTTTGAATGTCTGTTGGAATACCGCGGCCATCGTCATCGACAGTCACAGAACCATCGGGATTGATAATGGTAATAATATTTTTACAGTAGCCCGCTAATGCTTCGTCGATGGAGTTATCGACCACTTCATAGACCAGGTGATGCAATCCTCGAACGCTGACATCGCCAATATACATCGCCGGCCGGCGACGAACGGCTTCTAATCCCTTTAAAACCGTAATATCATCTGCCGTATAACTGGATGCTTTTGTTTCTATTTCTTCTTTTTCTTTTGCCATAACTTTTTCTTTGTATTACTGAAAACGAATATCTTTAACTGTATCGTTGCCGAGTCTCTCGTTGAGCTTGGCAATAATTTCTTGTTTGCGCAGCAGCAACTCGTTGCGCCATGTGCTCGTTTGTACGTGCACAAATAAAATGCCTTGCGTTATTTTGACAGCGCCTGCTGCTTTGGCAATATGGTCGCCGACAATTTCTTCCCAATACATAACGGCATCGTATTCATGCAGTTTGGGTTGAATTCCTAAATCATGCATCAGCGATTCAAGCGCCGACGCTAGCGATTTAGTTTGTTGATATCCAGTCTTCGACACGTTCTATTGTTCCCTGCCGGACATAAAACAAGCGCGGCGAAAATCCTTGACGGCGTAATTGTGCAAAGGCATTGCTTTCTGTCGTTGTCACAAACGATTGCCCTAACGTTCCGGCGAGTTCTAAGAGTTTCGATACGCGCTGTTGATCTAACTCACTTAAGACATCGTCGAGAAGTAAAATGGGCGTTTCTTTACAGCGCTCTTTCAAGTAAAAAAATTCCGCCAGCTTAAGCGCAATTAAAAATGTTTTGTGCTGCCCTTGCGATGCATAGTTTCGCAGTTCCATCTTGTTAAGTTCAAAAAGGCATTCGTCGCGGTGCGGCCCGACTAACGAATGCCCGATTTTTCGCTCTTCATAAAATCGTTTGCCGATCGCTTCACGGAAAAGATTTTCTATGGTCGCCTCGCTCTTTTCTTCCGGCACATCAAACGAAGGCGCATATTGAATTCGTGGCATTTCTTCCGTATCGGTAAGTTTGCAATATGCATCGAGCACACATGGCGAAAATTCTTTCAAAAAGAGAATTCGTTTGCGCATCAGCATGCTGCCAAAATGAATAAGCGCTTCATTCCATGGATCGATTTCACCGTTGGTCTCGCTTTTGCGCAGTTTAATTTCATAGAGAACCTTGTTGCGCTGCTTTAGCGTTTTGCGATACTCGATTGCCGTTTCGAGATACGACCGGCTTGCTTGCGAGATTACTAAATCGATAAACGCGCGGCGGTCTGCCGGCGATCCGAATGTAATGGCGTTTTTTTCCGGCGACAGAATAACCACCGGAAACATGCCCACCATGGCCGATGGGCGATGGACGGCGGCTTTGTTGATGAAAATATTTTTCGTGTTTTGCGTTTGGTCATACTTCACGGCGACATGATACGCCACATCGTTTTCGGAAAGAATGTGCGCCTCTGCATCAAAATTTGTTTTGCCTGTTGTCAATACCACCGCATCGCTCGCTGCATAAAAACTTTTTGTCAAACAGAGATACGAAAGTCCCTCTAAAATATTTGTCTTCCCTTCGCCGTTATTCCCGACAAAAATATTGACCGTCGGTGAACATTCAAATACCGTGCGAGAATGATTCCGAAAATTCGTAAGCTGTACACTCTGAACTATCAACCGTTCACAACCTCTGTTACAACACGATAGCCCCGCCAAACATGGCTGGGGCTATCAAATTTATTTCGTTCGTTTAAAATCCGGCTACACATTCAGGCGCATCGGCATGACTAACATCAACACATCTTCGTTTTCTTTTTCTGTTGCCGGCGTAACAATCGATGCGCGCACCGGACTGCTGAAACTGAACACGACTTCGTCGGTATCAATATGCGAAAGAATATCGATAAGATATCCTGCATTATATCCGATTTCCATTTCATCGACATCGTAGGTGCACGCAATTTTTTCTTTTGCCTCGCCGCCAAAATCCACATCTTCTGCCGCAATGCGTAATTCATTTTTCTTTAATGAAAAACGAATTTGATGTGTAGTGCTGCTGGAATACAGCGACACGCGGCGTACAGAGGCAAGAAGTGTATTACGATTTACTTTTAATTTTTTTTCGTTATCTAAAGGAATGACACTTTCATAATTTGGATAATTTTCTTCGATCAAACGCGATGTGAGCGTAAAATTTTTAAATGAGAATTTGATGTGCGTTGTATTTACGGAAATTGTATTCGAATCGCTCTCTAACGATTTCGAAACTAAAATAAGCGCTTTCGCCGGAACAATAATATCTTTGTGTTCTCTTGCTTGTTTTAATCCTGTATATGTTACACGAACAAGGCGGTGACCATCGGTGGCAACCGTGCGGAGTTCATTATTTTTAAATTGAAAGTACACGCCCGTCATCGCAGGCCGAAGTTCATCCGTGCTGACAGAAAAGATTGTCTTGTTAATTAACGATCCTAACAATATTCCGTCTAAAACGATTTCGTTCTCTCCTTTAAATTCTGGAACAGCGGGATAATCTTGACTGTTTTCGCCGACTAAATTATATTCGCCGTTATCAGTAATCATTTTAATTTTATTGGTCGAGCCGTCAGCATGAAAAATAAGTTGTGTATCGGGAAGTGCACGCAGCGTGTCCATCACTCGTTTTGCAGGAACTGCAACAGATCCATCCTCCGATCCTTTTACATCGATTGTTGCCGACATCGAAATTTCTAAATCCGTTGCAACCAAACGCAAAGCATTTTTTGAAAGCGAAAATAATATATTCTCGAGAATTGGCAGCGTCGATTTTGATGGAACAACGCCGCTGATTTTCGTTAATGCTTTTTGTAATTCTATACTTTCGACTGTGAACTTCATTTCATTCACTCCTACACTGTTTGGTTAGTAATAAAATCTACCTAAAAAAAGAGAGAGATACAACCTACTATATAATTTATATCTATATACAAGATAACTATAATAAAAATACTGTGGATACTGTGGATAACTTTATTGTGATTGAAAAAATGCCGATAAACAACGAACAAAAAGGCAAACTACATGTTTTAAAAATGCGGATAACAATAAAACTTATAAACGTATCGATGATTTTTAAAAAACCATTCTTTATGAAAAAAATATAATAAACAGTCTATAAACACAAATTCACAATTGTTATGCACAACGGTGAACAAAAAACATTAAGAATTTAAATCGATCTTTTTCCGAATTCGTTCTAAATGTTGTTTACATGTTTGGTCGGATTTTGAATATTCTTCGATAACTTGACACGCATGAATTACAGTACTGTGATCTCTTCCACCAAAATGCAAACCGATGGTTTTCAATGAAGAGGTAGTCATTTCTTTCGAAAGATACATTGCAATTTGGCGGGCCAGCACAACTTCCTGCCTTCGCGTTTTTGCCCTAAGTAAGTCAACGGGAATATCAAAATAATCGCACACGATGGTTTGTATTTGCTCAATAGAGAGCGGAGAGCGAACCTCATTCACAACAACACGCAAAACATCTTTTGCAAGATCGATATTGATATCGCGATTTTCCAACGATGCACGTGCAAGAATACTAATTAAACATCCTTCCAATTCTCGAATATTGCGTGTAACATTGGATGCTATGAACTCCAACACCTGCGGTGGAAGCTCAAAAGCAGTCTCCTCGCTTTTCTTTTGAAGAATTGCAATTCTCGTTTCTAAATCAGGAGGTTGAATATCGGCGGTAAGTCCACATTGGAAACGGGAAATTAATCGTTCGTCCAAACCTTTGAGTTCTTTTGGAGGAACATCGGAGGAAAGGATGATTTGTTTTCCTGTTTGGTACAAGGTATTGAAGATATGAAAAAAGTTATCCTGCGTTTTTTCTTTTCCCGTAAAGAATTGGATATCATCGACAATTAATAAATCCATGCTTCGATAATGCGTCGAAAATTCATTCACCGTATCGGATTGAACAGAGTCAATAAAATCGACGGTAAATTTTTCGCTGGAAATATATGCAATACGTTTTGCTTTGCCGATGGCGGAAGCATGGTTTCCTAACGCATGCATCAAATGTGTTTTTCCTAATCCCGTTCCACCATAAATGACTAGTGGATTGAACGATGTGCCGCCGGGATTATTTGCCACCGCCATTGCCGCAGCACGGGCAAGCTGATTACAATCGCCTTTAATAAAATTATCGAAAATGTACCGCGGATTTAAATTAGAAGAAATCGATTGTAAATTTTCATTTCGCATCGCAACGTGAGGATGAAACGGTGCATGCGCAATATCGGCAGGCGCGGGTACTTCCGCGGGTTTTTCAGAAACAACGGCTTCGCTTTGCCCCGCCTCGCTGCCAACAAAATAGAAAAGTTGTGCAGACTCGCCAAGAACGCTGACAATGGCATTTCGAATGAGGGTATTATAATGTTCATCCAACCAATCGTAAAAAAATTGGCTTGGTACTTGTACCGTTAATTCTGTTTCAGAAAGTTTTACGGGAACAATGGGTTGAAACCATGTTTTAAAACTTAATGTCGAAACATCCGCCTTAATAATATTAAGGCAACGCGTCCATACATCGGATGCTGTTAATGCATGAGAATCGAAAGAAGCTTCAACAGGATATGCCATAATGCCTAATTAGAAAATAAAAATAAACACACAGCTTGTTCACAAATTTATCAACAATAAAAAATTGCACAAATGCAATAAAAAAGCTTATTTTTTGAATAAGATAAAAATTTTTACTATGAACAAAAAAACTGAAAAACCAGCTTCCACAAGTTATCAACAATAGATAACTCCGCCAGAAACGGAACATAGTATAGCATCATAGAACAAAGCATGCAAGGGAAATTTTTACAAAACGAAAAAAATTTTTAACAAGCGAAAAAAATTAAAAAGAACATTCTTATCAAGATTCTTGTTTGCGCAAAGCAATTTTCGTAACTTATAGATGAACATGTTCAACAAACTAAAATACATCAATGAAACGTACATACCAACCACATAAACGTAAACGAACAAATGCCCACGGATTTCGCACGCGCATGGCGACAAAGAATGGCCGCAAAGTGTTGAGTCGTCGCCGCGCCGCCGGAAGAAAACGACTTACTGTCAGCGACGAAAAGTAGTTGCAGAATAGACAAGGGAGTTTCCTGTATGCTGAAGCCCGAAGTACCTGTTCACAGTCTTCGCGGCTTCGGTGCGTTTAGCACCATCATTTCGGCTGGCAACGTTCTTCTTGACAAACCATTGCGGATGTTTTATGTGTTCGATGGCAATCTGCCCGACAATATTTATATTGGGTTTGCCGTTACGAAAAAGTTGCATAGGGCTGTTGATCGAAATCGCATAAAGCGGCTTATGCGTGAATCTTTTCGGCTTCACAAAATGATGTTGGTGAAGAAGAAAATGAATGGTGAATTAAAGCTTGTAATCATGTATGCAGGTAGTAAAATGAAAAGTCCAACGACGGTGGCTCTACACGAAGTTTCTTCTTCAATGCTTGCATTGCTAAACCGTATCCCCAGCGAATTGATGTCCTAAATGTCGCGCCTTATTATCGTCATAGTACGATTGTACCAGCGATTTATTTCTGTGCAATTACCGTTTAATCATTGCAGATTTTATCCTTCCTGTTCTCAATATTCGATTGAAGCGATTGAAAAACATGGACCCGTCAAGGGAATAGGACTATCACTCAAAAGAATTTCACATTGCCATCCGTACAGCAAATACGGTGGCTATGACCCGGTTCCGTAACCAACAAATCAAGGACTGAATTTATGGATCGCCAATCAACAATAGGTTTTATACTCATCTTTATCGTGCTCGTCGTATGGATGTGGTTGAATTCGTCAAAGACACCGCAGCAAACACAACGCGACAAAATCGTGAATGTAAAAAAAGACTCGGCCATGGTAGAAAAAGCCGCGCCGACGCCGGCACCCGCCACCGATACTGTAATGCAGCCAAACGCGTACGGAAAATATTTTTCTTCCCGCGCAAGAGGCAAGGAACAAATTATTACGATAGAAACAGAACTCTATCGTGCCCAGCTTTCCAGCAAGGGCGGTGTTATCAAAACATGGGAGTTAAAAAACTATCAAACATGGGATGGAAAACCGGTTCAGTTGGTCGATTATGATCATCAGGGCGACCTGTCTGTTTTATTAACGACGTCCGATGGCCGCGTGATCAATACGCACGATTTGTATTTTGATGTTCAAGCGCCTGAAACGATCATAAAAAGAACCGGAACTTTTGAATTTGAAATAGTTTTTTCTCTTCCCGCATCAAATGGCGGAATGCTTATTAAGCGATTGAAGTTTCACAATGGGGAATATGGGTTTGATGAAAAAATCCAATTTGAAAATTTATCATCGGTTGTTGCAAACTATCAATATGAAGTTCTGTGGGAGCATGGCATTCGATATGCCGAACGCAACAGTATTGAAGAATCTAATTTTGCTGCTGGATATGCGTATGCTGGCGGCGAACTTACACAAATCGATGCGACAAAAATCGACCAGAAAGAACAGAAAGAAATTTCCGGTGCAGTGAACTGGGTAGCAACGCGCGATAAATATTTTGGTATTGCAATGATACCGATAGATGTTGTCAGTGAAGGTGCATATCTGGAAGGAAATCGCAGAGCGATGCCGAGCAATGGAGCGCTTGAATCCTATGCAATCTCTCTGAAAATGCCGTACAAAGGCGGAGTAAGCGAAGGCACTGCTATTAAAGTATTTCTTGGCCCGTTGCAGCACAGCATTCTCAAGTCGTACAACGTTGGATTAGAAAACATCATGAGTCTTGGTTGGGCATGGCTGGTCCGTCCAATTTCAGAGTACATTATGCTGCCGATTTTTTTGGCGATTCATTCGGTTGTATCGAACTGGGGGTTGGTCATCATTATATTTTCGATTCTTATAAAACTTGCTTTGCATCCGCTTTCCAAGAAACAAATGGAATCGATGAAGAAAATGCAAAAGTTACAGCCAATGATGGACGAGATTCGGGAAAAATACAAAGACGATCCGCAGCGCATGAATCAAGCGGTGATGAATCTTTACAAAGAATACGGTGTCAATCCCGCTGGCGGTTGTTTGCCGCTGTTGTTCCAGCTTCCGATTATGTACGCGTTATATGCTGTCTTTCGCGGCGCGATCGAACTGCGCCACTCGAGCTTCATCTGGTGGATTAAAGATCTTTCGAGTCCCGATGTAATTTATACGTTACCGTTTGGCATTCCGATTATGGGAAGTGAAATCAGCGGCATTGCATTGCTGATGGGTGTTTCCATGTTTATACAAAGCAAGCAAACCGTACAAGATCCGCGACAAAAGAGTATGATCTGGATGATGCCGATTATGATGACCTTGGTCTTCAACAGTTTGCCATCCGGACTGAATTTGTATTATGCCGTCTTCAATGTCATTGGCATTGTTCAACAAATATTCATCAACAAAAAACATGAGGATGAACCGCTGCGCAAAGTCGAACCGAAAAAGAAAAATCGCGGCGGCATTTTTAAACTTGCGAAAGATATGCCGCGGTTAAAAAAATAAATAGAAAGAAAATAATTTCTCTGGAACGCCTTGCCCTGTGCAAGGCGTTCTTGTTTATAAACGGTTGTTAAACGAGAGAGCGTTTCGTACATTTTAAAACCATGTTGCAGCGATTTACAGATACGATAGTTGCCATTTCCACTCCGATAGGAGAGAGCGGCATCGCCGTTCTTCGTGTGAGCGGAATGAAGTCCTTCGAAATTGTAGCGAAACTATTTTCGGGAAAAATAAATATTGCAAACGCCAAAACACATACCGCGCACCTCGGAAATTTTATCAATGAATCCCAAAAGATCATCGACGAAGTAATTTGTACTATTTTTAAATCACCACACAGCTATACGGGAGAAGATACGGTCGAGATAAGCTGTCATGGCGGTGTTTTGGTGACGCGGAGAATTTTAGAAGCCATTATCCTTGCGGGAGCACGACAGGCCGACCCAGGAGAATTTACGCGCCGCGCATTTCTAAATGGCAAAATGGACCTTTCACAGGCTGAAGCGGTCGCCGATTTAATTCACGCACAATCGGATAAAGCGCGACAATCATCGCTGGAGCAGCTTGAAGGAGTTTTGTCCGCGAAGATTAAAATGCTTCGTGAAGAGTTAATTCAAATCGTTGGGATGCTTGAGCTGGAATTAGACTTTGTTGAAGAGGATTTAGAATTCGTTGACAAGAAAAAAGTGGAAGTCCAAATCACCTATGCGGCGGAAGCAATACAAAAACTTATCGAGACCTATCAAATTGGAAAAGTGTACCGCGAAGGTATTAAAGTTGCAATTGTTGGCGAGCCAAACGTCGGTAAATCAAGTTTGCTGAACGCACTTCTAAACGAAAACCGTGCAATTGTTA
>DATKMP010000185.1:0-4357 GCA_035541775.1 Bacteroidota bacterium
CAGTTGCCGATATGATCGACATCGCCGTGTGTAATAAGGACGAGTTTCAGGCGATCAGGCAAGCAGCCCGCGTGCAACAATTCTTTTTCTAAACGCGGCCAATGCATCGAGAAGCCGGTATCGATGAGGATGAATCCGTCTTGTACGTTGAGAAGATAGGCATTCACAAAATCAAACGTCAGGGTTTTTGTTTCATTAATCATATTCATGTTTCTCCTTTTCGTTCGAACAAAGTATTCGCTATATTATAGAAGATAATTGCGAAAAACAACATTTTATTTCCGGTTCAATGCCTCTTTGGAAACGAAATCTTATCGTCTGCTGGTTCGGTATGTTTGTCACAGGTATCGGCATGAGCCAGATTGCTCCTATCCTTCCGTTGTTTATCAAACATCTCGGCATTATGGATACTGCATCCATCGCTCAATATTCCGGAATCGCGTTTGGCGTTCCTTTTATTGTATCTGCAATTTTTTCTCCGATCTGGGGACATGCAGCCGACCTCTATGGAAGAAAACCCATGCTGCTCCGCGCAAGCTTTGGCATGGCAATCATTGTCGGTGCAACAGGGCTTGTGCATGATGTGTACACACTGATTGTTTTACGATTTCTTCTCGGTGCCATTACCGGGTACAGCACTGCCTGCACAACGTTGATCGCGACACAAACGGATCAGGAACATGCCGGCTATGCTCTGGGTGTTCTTTCGACGTCCAATATATCCGGTTCATTAATCGGACCGATTGTCGGCGGCTACATTTCGGAACATTATGGATTACCCGAAGTGTTTTTCATAACCGGCATTTTGATGCTGATTGCATTTCTCACGACGGCACTCTTCGTTCAAGAAGTGTTTGTTCGGCAAGAAACAAAAGCACAACAAGCACGAGAGATTTGGAGAACCATTCCTCACCAACAACTCTCTCTGACAATCTTCTTGACATACTTTGTGATGATGACAGCGTTGTTTTCCATCGAGCCCATTGTTACAATTTATGTCGCACAGTTATCTCCTCACACTGCTCATCTTGCATTACTTTCCGGAATCGTGTTTTCCGCGTCCGGGTTAGCAACGATCATCGCGGCTCCGCAGCTTGGGAAATTATCGGACAACATCGGTCCGCATAAAGTGATGCTGGCATCTCTCATTTTGTCAGGAATCATTTTCATTCCGCAGGCATTCGTCAGCAATCCATGGCAATTGCTGGCGCTTCGCTTTCTTCTCGGATTATCGGTTGGAGGATTAACGCCATCGATCAATACGCTGCTGAAAAGAATTACGCCCGAGACATTCACCGGGCGCGTCTTCGGCTTCAGTATGTCTTGCCGGATATTTAGGAGCATTCAGCGGTGCCGTCCTCGGCGGACAGGTCGCCGCCTACGCAGGCATTCCGTACGTGTTTCTCCTGACGAGCGTGTTGCTATTGTTGAATGCCGTTTGGGTGTACGCGCGTATTTATTCAAAGCTACAGGCGATGCAGGAAGGATGATCAAGAAATTTTATAACGGGTGAAGCCGTTGTTCTTCATCGTGTTCTTGATGATAATCGTGCTTAATTTCGTATTCTAATTCCGGATCGATATTCTGCTGTTCGACTTTTTTCTCGCGCTCCATCAATTCTTCATGATGTTCACGAAGGTATTCAAGTTTTTTCTTCCCGTATGAAACTCGTGTGATCAAAACGAACAGCACCGGTACGATAATAATCGCCAGTGACGATGCTGCAAGCATACCGCCTAAAACCGTAAAGCCAATCGTATTGCGCGCGACCGCTCCGGCACCCGTCGCAAACGCCAACGGCAGCACACCGAGGATAAACGCCATCGATGTCATAATGATCGGGCGTAACCGCAGCCGAACAGCTTCCAGCGTCGATGAAATTAATTCTTCACCCCGGTCGACGCGGATTTTTGCAAATTCCACTATTAGAATGGCATTCTTTGCCGAAAGACCTATTAATGTAATCAACCCGATTTGTGCGTACACGTTATTCGTCAATCGCGGCAGGCAGGCAAGCATAAGAATTGCACCGAACGCACTGATCGGAACGGCAAGCATCACCGAGAATGGAACCGACCAGCTTTCGTATAACGCCGCCAGAAAAAGAAAGACGAAGATGATAGAAAAAATAAAAATGTACACTGTGGTCGATCCGGCTTTTATTTCTTCATAACTCAATCCGGAAAATTCGAACGTGTAGCCGTGCGGCAGTATTTTTTCTGCGGCCGCTTTCAATGCATCGATGCCCTGGCCGGTACTGTAGCCCGGCGGCGTCGATCCGTCGATTTCGGCAGACCGGAAAATATTAAAGTGCGTAATCAGCGGCGGCGCTTCCGTCACCTTGTAATTGATCAACGTACTTAACGGCACCATGGCGCCGGCTTGATTGCGGACATAATATTTATTCATATTCGTAATCATGGCTCGGTACGTTGTGTCGGCCTGGATTACCACATGGAACGTTCGATCGTACAGTGTAAAATTGTTGACGAACAAACTGCCCATGAATGCCTGCATCGTTGTAAAAACATCGGAGATATTGACGCCAAGCTTTTCACATTTTTCACGATCAAGCGTCAGATCGTAACTCGGCGTGTGTGCACCGTAATAACTGAATGCTGTGGAAATAGCAGGATTTTTATGCGCTTCATCGAGAAAATTCTTTACTACTTTCTCGAAGGCAAACACATCGTCGCTTGTGTTGCCCTGTTCAATCTGCATGCTGAATCCGGCTGCCTGACCGATGCCGTTAATCGGCGGCGGCGGTATGACGACGACATTTGCATTTTTTATGCCTGCAGCGGCAAATCTTTTTTTCAGTACTTCCATAATTCCAGGAATTTGTTCTTCGGGATTTTTCCGTTCTTCCCATGGTTTCAACATACAGAAAAGAGTTCCGCAGTCCGATGTTGCAGCAGAGTTAACAATGTTCAATCCGGAAATCGCTGAATAATGATTGACGCCTGGTGTTGAGCCGACAATCTCCATAAGTTTCACCATCACCTGCACGGATTGTGTGGTCGCAGAAGCACGCGGCAGTTGATACGTAACATATAACCGTCCTCCATCTTCCGATGGTATAAATCCCGACGGTTTGCTTTTAAATAAAAAGACAGCGGCGAGACAAATACAGAGAAGGAGAATGACAATAAGCCGGGAATGTTTGATGCACCGCTTGATGCCGTTGGTATAATCTTTTGTCAATTTCTCGAACCAAAAATTGAAGTGGGAAAAGAACCATTCTATCCACCGCAGACTTTTATCGCCGCGCGACGGCCTGAGCATTAACGAACACAATGCCGGCGTTAACGACAACGCGATGAATGCTGAAAGCATAACCGAGATGGCAATCGTGATGGCAAATTGTTGATATAATCTGCCGACGATGCCCGGAATAAATCCGACCGGAACAAACACTGCAGCAAGAATTAATGCAATAGCGACGACCGGTCCGGATATATCTTTCATCGCACGATAGGTCGCTTCCTTCGCAGACATATTGTATGTATCGATGTAATGCTGCACCGCCTCCACAACGATGATTGCATCATCGACGACGATGCCGATGGCCAGCACGAAGCCGAACATCGTGAGCGTATTGATGGTGAAGCCGAGAGGAATGAAGAAGCAGAATGTTCCGAGAATCGAAACAGGAATAGCGAGAATCGGGATCAAGGTCGAGCGCGGATTCTGCAAAAATAAAAAGACGACGAGCGCGACAAGTAACAATGCCTTGATGAGTGTATCGATGACTTCATTCATCGAGACTTTGATAATAGTAATCGATTCGAACGGAACAGCATAATCTACATCGGCGGGAAATGATTTTTTTAATTTTTCTAACGCAGCATAGACATTTTTTGACGTCTCGAGCGCATTGCTTCCCGGCGATTGATACACCATCAAAATCGATGCACGTTTGCCGTCAACGAACGAGTTGCTGGAGAACGTGAACTTTCCCAGTTCTACTCTCGCAATGTCTCGCAGATGAATTAATTCTCCCGTGGAAGGAATATTTTTTACAACAATTTTTCCAAACTCCGATGTCGTTTTCAACTGACTGTTGACAAGGATGCCGTATTCAAATGTTTGGGCATCTTGCTGCGGCGGTGCACCTGCTGACCCTGCAGCAACTTGGACATTTTGTCCCCGCAATGCTGTAATGACATCTTGAGGTGTCAAACTGTACGCTGCCATTTTTTCCGGATTCATCCAGACACGCATACTGAAGTTATCAGTCCTGGCAGTAATATCTCCGACACCGGGAACGCGAAGCAGCGCATCTTCCACAAAAATACTTGTGTAGTTATCTAAAAAAGTAATGTCGTGTGTTCCATGCGGAGAAAATATTGCGACC
>DATKMP010000186.1:0-6942 GCA_035541775.1 Bacteroidota bacterium
AAATTTACGGGTTATCTGGATGGTGGATGAAGTGGTTGAGTCTTTGAGTCGTTGAGATATTCATGAATAAGTAGAGAGTCAAACAAATATCGATCAAGCAAACACTTGAATGAAAGAAAAATATTTAAGGCGGTTTTTCTATGAGAAAAATATTTGTCACATCATGCATCATTCTGCTCTTAGGAGGATGTCGGGATAAAAGCAACCCGATGGGCCCCAACACTGAGGAATCCGTAAGTAACAGTTCGAACAATACATTATATACATTTTCTGTTTCGAAAAGTATCTTAGGAATTTTCGACACATTGGATATGACAGTGTCTGCGACAAATTTGGGCAATACTCCAGACAGTATTATTGTCAGTGATTATGAATATACATGGTCATTGACGAATATATCCGGACAAACCGTAGCATCTGGTCCTACCGTGATAAGCAATCTTATTTCAACAGTTGTGCTTTCATCACATCAGACACAAGTATTGTATCACCTTGGGTTTACCATGGCGGATATTTTCCGATCTCCAATTCCAACAGGTATGTATTCGTTACACTGGAATATGCGCAGTGGACTTTTATTCCGATTGCAGCTTAACTGTGGTAAAGGCAACGATGAAGTCAGTGATCTTGGTGGTGTCTCATCACCTATATTTCCGTTGAAGGTCGGTAATACTTGGACATATCGAGCAAACTACTATACCAAGAGCGGTACATTATTATTTAATGAAACCAATACACAATCTATCATCGGCGAAAAAATGTTGAATGGTGAAAAGTTGTTTTTGATGGTTTCGGATTTCTGGTCCGATCAATTTCTCATAGCGCGTAACAATGGGATTTACGTTTATTATCCGGATTTGAAAATGGCGGCACTAAAATTTAAATACCCTTCGACTGCCGGTGAACAATATTCATCGGGATATGATTTTTGGAACGATGACACAGTTCATCTCGAGCAATACCAAACAACAGTCGATTCGGTTAACGAAATCGTTTCAGTTCCTCAAGGCTCGTACCAATGTTATAAATATATCATTCCAACTGTCAATGCAACATTTGGTAATTCGAGCACTATAGTAAGCGGTGAAATCGATTATTATTCAAACGTAGGATTAGTCCGAAGAATTAACGATTATATTGTCCGAGACCTGATCAGGACAAATTTCTAAAATATATCATTAATTTTTTCTTCGCCACAACGCTCTGCATTGTAATGAAAAAGGAAAAATCGTATGAACAAACTTGATGCTCTAAAACAATCGATCATCCGATTCATGACAATATCAGGATTTATTATTCTTGCAGCATATCTTCTCTACGGGAAACGCATTTTTTATTTTAATTACTCCCAATCAGAATTTTTTCAATCTGGAATAACCATCGGTATTGCGTTTACTGCGTTCCGGGACAAGAAATACCGTCAAGGAATTGGGGCTCTTATTTTGTGGTACATTCTGTTGAATGGAGTAAGCCATACGGAAGTATTATGGTTTTTTATTCAGTTAGCCATGTACATCACCATCATTTCGCTTGGAGTGTACTATTCAATAGCAATTTGTCGAAAGCCATTTATCAACAACAAATTTTTTCGGATCGCGACACCTATTGTAGTGATCGGTGTTTCCAATGCGCTGATTAGTATCGTGATTGTTCTTATTCATGTTTGGTACAATATAAAAAACATATTGTACCTTCCCGAAGAAGTAATCCTCAATCTAAAATACGGTGCATTGCTCGGGCTTTTCCTTGGTATGAGTAATGAAATATTGGAGGAATATATTTTTCCAAAGCTGTCAAAACAAAAAATTACTAGCGAACAGCGCTAACGTGAAGTGATACCGAAGTTGGATCGAAGTTTTTGTTTTTTCTTGTTCCCAAGCTCTGCTTGGGAACAGTACCGAGTGAAGTTCTGCTTCACAACTTGAGAATAATTAAATTGTAAGCAGGCGACGTCACGTTACATCGCCTACAAAGGTTGCTCAGATTCATCAAAGACAGTTTTGAAAATATTTTCATACAAATGAAATGAATTACTCTTTATTAAAAAACATAGGAAATAAATTATGGAACACCTTCTTTCTCTCCTGACAATTTCTTTGTTTATCTTTGCAATCGCATCGGCACAAAAGACAGATGTACCGGATTGGGCAAAGCCGGGATCTGCAACGCACGTTCAGGTTTCGCCGCCGACAGATTTTCATCGGCCGGACAGAACGATCAACCAACCGATTGGTATGTTTGATGGACAATCCGATATCGGTTCCGCCGTCCTGCCGGGCAGTTCTAATTTCGATTCTGCTGCGAATGCATACACCATCGTTTCTGCCGGTTATAATGTGTGGTACGTGCGCGACGAATTCCGTTATCTGTGGAAAAAAATGTCGGGAGATGTTTCGCTCGCCGCCGATATTCATTTTCCGGATTCGCTCGGTTACTTTGATCGCAAGGCAGTGCTCGTCATTCGTCAGTCTCTCGACGACGACTCAAAGGAAACGATGGTCGCGCTTCATGGCGACGGAATGTTTCATCTCGCCGTGCGTCCCGAAAAGGGCACGCGAATAAAAGATATGGAGTACCGCATCGGCAGCCGCGGCGGATTGCCGGGAGGAAAATCGCCGGACGATCTCGTTACCGCACACGCGCAGCGTATTGGCATTGAGAAGCACGGAGATTCGTTCGCTCTTTTCGTCAGCATGCAAGGCGAACCGATGCACCAATTTGGCGCTCCAATTTCTCTTCACTTCGATGAACCGTTCTATGTCGGCATCGGATTTTGTTCGCACGTGCCGGATAAGTTAGATACTGCAATTCTCTCTAACGTCGTTCTGATGAATAAAGCAAATGAGATGCATTAAACTATTGGAATAATTAAATCTGATTTTTTAAAATCGAACCAAAAAAGATAGATTACTTATGAATGCGGATTGGCATAAAAAACATAAAATGCCTCTTCATCCGACCATCGAACAACGGATGACTTGGCACATTGAGCACACTGAACATTGTAATTGCCGTGCAATGCCGCCATCTATCCAAGAGCTTATAAAGAAAAAGAAATTGTCAAAAGCGATTAAAAAATCTTCAACGTAACTCGATGGAATCAACTTTAAAAACCAAATTGATCGGTTCGTGTAAAGAGGATATGATTGCGTTTTTTCAATCTCATCCGGAATGTGTTGAAGAAACGATCGCATTGGCAATTTCCGATGATCAACCATTTTCGTGGCGGGCTGCATGGTTATTAGGGAGCTGCATAGAAAGTGACGACAAACGAATTCGGAAACACGTACCAACCATCATCCGCTCGATCAAATCCAAAAACGACGGCCACCAACGAGAACTGATAAAAATACTTTTACGAATGAACGTGCCAGAAAAGTATGAAGGACTCGTCTTTGATCTTTGCATGAATCTCTGGGAACAACAGAACAAAGATCCTTCAGTGAGAATGACATCTTTAAAATTCATTCTCAAAGTAGCCCAAAAACATCCGACGCTTTCAAAAGAAGTTACTGCCCTAACACAAGATCGATATTTAGAATCGTTATCTCCCGGCATTAAAAAATCCGTTTCAAAAATGATGAAAGAATTTATTCGTTAACATTAATATTCCTCTTTTTTTTCGATTCGTTGTCCCATACATTGTTTACTCCCCCTTTTTCTATTTCTCGTACCTGCATCACATTTATTTGTCAGAAGGAACTTTTAAAAACATCGTTTCGTTCCTAATAACGGAGCACGTAATGCAGATGATGTTTTGATACAGTAAAAGAATATGATTCAACGACAACAACATCAATTCATATTGTTAGGGAGAATGCATTATGGACAGAAAAGAATTCCTTGCGCTTCTGGGGACAGGCACTGCGGTGGTTTTATGCAGTGCATTTCTTAAAGCTTGTAAGCCGTTAGACCAAATAACGAGTCCGTCAACGAATGTCGATTTTACGCTCGATCTCACCGCTCCAGCAAACAACGCGTTGAAAAATATCGGCGGCTATATCTACAACGATAACATTATCATCGCTCACGTGAACGATGGATCGTATGTCGCTGTCAGTTCTATCTGCACACATCAAGGCGGAACAGTCGCGTATCAAACGAATGGGAACGAGTTTCATTGCCCGAACCACGGTTCCAATTTTGCTACCAACGGTTCAGTCATCAACGGTCCGGCAAACAGTCCGTTGGTCACATACAAAACATCGCTTAACGGTACCCAGCTTCGAATTACGTCATAATACATTCATAACAAAAGAGGTTAACTATGAAATCACTTGACGTATTGTTTTTTATTCTTGCCGGAGCATCATTCCTGCAAGCACAAACTCTTGCCGATCTTTCGTTCGGACGAACGGAAGTATTCGAACCCCTGCCTCCTCTGCCTGCGGACGATTCACTGCCGATGATGGTGAAGCCACGCTTGCTTCCGGAAAATATAAGTTTTATGGAAAAAGGTTTGTGGGGCGAAGACGGTTTATTCCGAACCACAGGCATCGCATCGCCGTTGACACCGGAATCCAGAAAAAGTGAATTATCGCTGCGCCGTACGATGTTGGTTGCACATCAAATTGGCGGCTTCGTCACGCTCGGCTGCATGATCTCTGCGATTTATTTCGGACAAAAAATTCTCAACGGAGACCGCGGCTATGTCACCAATCACAAAATTTTCGTTACCGCGACCATCACTTCGTACAGTTTGACAGGATTACTTGCAGTACTTTCGCCGCCGCCTTTGATACGCCGCAACGAATCCAGCACCATCACCATTCATAAAACATTGGCGTGGGTTCATTTTACAGGAATGGTGCTGACGCCGATTCTTGGTTCGATGATCAGCCGACGAGCGACCGATTCACAGATCGCACATTTCCACCAAATCTCTGCCTACACCACGGCAACAGCACTCGCAGCATCACTCATCGTTATAACATTTTAGGAGCAAGGAAAATGATAAAACACGCGCTTATATTTTTATCGATTTTTTGTTTAACAGCAGCACACAGCCAGGCACAATCGTTTGAATTAAATAAAAACGAATCCACCGTGACCTATACGCTGACACATTTGCTTCATGTCGTCGATGCAACGAGCAAAGACGTTGCATACCACATCGACGGGAATGCCGCTGCTAAAAAAATCAACGGCGTTACAGCGCAGGTCGATGTGACGACATTCGACAGCGGCAATTCCAACCGCGATTCTCATGCGATGGAAGTGGTCGATGCTATTACGTATCCGTACACAACATTCTCCAGCACTTCCGTCACACAACTTGGAGACAGTCTTCACATCACTGGTAAGCTGACCTTCCATGGCATAACCGGAGATATTACGATGCTTGGCAAAGCAATCTGGACGGAACATAGATTAGAAGTGCAGGGAAATTTTGTTTTGAGCCTCACCGCATATAAAGTCGAACGCCCATCGCTCTTGATGGTACCGGTGAACGATGATCTGCATTTTGCTTTGAAAGCAGTTTTTAATATAAAATAATACACCTTAACTTTTTTTATGCCGATTTAGAAAAGTTTTTTTAAAAAATATTGTGTTCTGCATTTCCATGGAAATAATATATCGGCATTTATCGAAATCTTTTTTCATACACCCACAATCTTAGCGCGGGATCAGAGAGGATAAATATTTTGTTGGAAGGATGGTAAGAAACTACATTCCGATGAGCTAGAAGTGTTTCATGAACACACGAGAATGTGTAATTATTTTACTTCAGAAG
Organism: Bacteroidota bacterium; assembly: GCA_035541775.1. Lineage (GTDB taxonomy): Bacteria > Bacteroidota > Ignavibacteria > UBA10030 > UBA10030 > DATKMP01. Next base: position 5,735 of record DATKMP010000186.1, read on the forward strand.
ATTGATTGGATTTTTTATTTATCTTATTTCTGGATTCCCTCTTTCGAGGGAATGACACTATTCTTCTCCTGTCATTCCAGTGCAAGCGGCCTGCCCGCCGTTCAGGCAGGGAACCCAGATTTCAGTTTCATCGCAGGCGATGTTGCGCGTTCACCCGACAGCATTTTGTCGGGTCATCGCCCACTATTTTTTAATGTACTTTTTTAAAATATTTTGACGAATCAATTCTTTGCTGGACAATAGTACCGTCTGTTATCATAACAACTTTTGTGGTATCGCTAAAAGCATGAGGATTTTTAATAATTACATTCCGATCATTTGTATAAGTCAAGTAATTAAAAATACAAGTGATTATAGCTATGACTACTGAAATACTAATAGAAAAATAGGCAAGTTGGCGAGTAAGCCGCAAGGCCTCTTTTCGATCCTCAATTTCTTGATTCGCTCTTGCTTCCTCAACTGTTATAAAATTATTATTAATAAAATCAAAAAGCTCTGGAAATGATACAATTTCTTTGTCAGCGTATTGCCATGCGATTTGTATTGCTTTATAATATGGATTTTTGTCTTGTTTGAAGATAGGAACCGGATGTTTTTTCGTAACTGGCAGAGAGTAGCTTAAATTTGATTTCTCTATTTGATTCCATAAGGTCACAAATTGCCGTAGTTGAGAAAGAGCAGCTTTTTCATCTTTCACCTTGAGGACTGTTTGATTAGGCTGGACAGAATATGTATCAAATAATCCAAAAGTTGTATTTGAGTCGTTCTTATCAGTCCACCCATCAATTTGGGTTTTTATAAAAGAATCAATATCGATGACAGTTTCAGAAGCTATATCTTTGACAAGTTTTTTGGAAATCTGTGAGAATCATAATTTTTCTTTAATATTTAAGAAGACAAAAAATGAACTTACTGGCACGAACCTCTTGCCAGTAATATCCTGCTTCTTTAAATAATTTGCAAGTAGGGACGTTTAATTAAACGTCCCTACCGTTGTTTTGCTTTCTCAGCAATCAGCTTTTGCATTTCTTCCAGCTTGTTGTACGGAAGCGCGTTCAGCAAACCGAGAACATCCACATTTGTATCAACGCGTATTAATGCCCCTAAGGGATTTGCCATAACGTTCTGTTCATCTTGCTTTGGAATCCATTCCAGCACATCGTGCGGTGTGCACTCGAACAGCCGGCATAATTGTTCAAGGTCTGCTA
>DATKMP010000187.1:0-12434 GCA_035541775.1 Bacteroidota bacterium
ATTTATTTTCATCGCTCGTATCGATAAAGTTATGTACGGTTTTCTATCGGAATCCAAGAGCGATTCAACGCGCCGAGATAAATTTGCCGCGGGCGCGCGATCTTTTGTTCGGCATCGGCCATGTGTTCGTTCCACTGTGCAAGCCATCCGATGGTGCGGCCGATAGCAAACAACACCGTGAAATATTCTGCGGGAAATCCCATCGCCTGATAAATCAACCCAGAATAAAAATCGACATTGGGATATAATTTTCGTTTGATGAAATATTCGTCTTCAAGCGCAATCTTCTCTAATGCAAGTGCAAGATCAAGTTTCGGATTGCGTCCTGTCACCTCAAACACTTCATAAGCAAGTTTTTTAATGACTTTGGCGCGCGGGTCATAATTTTTATATACACGGTGGCCGAACCCCATCAACTTTCCTTTTCCTTCTTTCACTTCCGCGATGAATGCAGGAACGTTTGCCAACGAACCGATCTCGTCCAGCATTCGCAAAACTTCTTCGTTTGCGCCTCCGTGCAACGGACCCCATAATGCTGCTGCTGCACCGGCAATGGCGGCGTACGGATTGGTATGTGAACTGCCGATGCTGCGCATAACGTTTGCACTGCAATTTTGCTCGTGGTCGGCATGAAGAACGAACAACACCGCTAGCGCATGTTCTAATTTGGGATGAACTTGATTTGAACTTTTGCCGTTGTTAAACATCATGTTCAAAAAATTTCCAGCATAAGACAAGTGCGGATCGGGTTGCACGTATGGCAAACTTTTTGAGTGACGATATGTCCATGCTGCCATCGTCGGCACTTGCCCCATCAAACGGTACACCTGGCGCAATCGATTTTCAGGATCGTGAATGTTTTGTGCTTCAGGATAGAGTGTCGAGAGCGCGGCAAGCATGCTGGTCATTACTCCCATCGGGTGCGCATCGGCGCGAAATCCTTCGATCAATGTTTTAATGGTGACATCCAACGCACTGTTGGAAAAAATGTTTTCTTGCCAATGCTCCAATTGCGATTTTGTCGGCAGCGTACCGTAGAAAACAAGGTAAGCGACTTCGAGAAACGATGTACAATGTTCAGCAAGCTGGTCAATCGGGTAGCCGCGATATTGCAGAATGCCTTGATCTCCGTCGATAAACGTAATGCTGCTTTTCACTGAAGCAGTGTTCATAAACGCAGGATCGTATGTCATCAAGCCGAAGTCGTCATCCTTCACTTTGATTTTGCGAAGGTCGATCGCCTTCATCGTTTCATGTTCCACGGAAAATTCGTACTGTTTGCCGGTACGGTTATCCGTAATGGTTAGCGTGTTTGCCATAAATCTCTCCCTTTTCATTCGTATCGGTAATGGACATCGTTATAATAGAATTTACTTCTTTTCTCGAATTTCACCAAATGCAATTCAAAATATTTTCTTTTTTGCCACGGAACCTTTCTGCAAAAAAATCGGTTACGATTCATGGATCGCCTATTCCCCCAACAATGGACGGTCCTAGTTAGCCTCCCTGGCCCCGACGTGATGTTTGCGTCGGGGTTCTTTTTTTCTTTGTCTTGAATTTCCACTTCACGTTTAATACTTTGAATGCACCAATGATGATGGTGATAAAGGAATACTATGAAACGACTCTTATCTTTTTTCTTTGTACCGGCAATGTTGCTTGCTCAGACGGAACAGCCGGCATGGAATCTCAACGATATTTTTGGATCGGGAATATTTTACGGTAAATCGCTTTCACGCGTGCAGTGGATGAAAAATGGAAAACGATTTTCTTACGAACAATACGATACATCGACAAAATCTCAGAATATTTTTTTCTACGATGTAACGAGCGGAAAACGCGAGCTTGCGGTCGATGTCTCAAAATTCCATGCGCCCTCAGGTGATTCTTCAGCATTGACATACAGCGATTATCGATGGTCGCCGGATGAACGTTCAATTCTTTTTGTCTCGGAGCCGCCGGCCAAACAATATTTTTCACGCCGGACTCCCGCTGGAAACTTCTTTTTGTATAATTTGAAACAGAAAACATTCCGGCAATTGACCGATGTAAGCGAACCGATGTTTAATCCGAAATTTTCTCCCGATGGTGCCAGACTTGGATTTGTTCGAGGCAATAATATTTTTGTGCTGGATATTGCAACGGGAACCGAAACGCAATTGACGTTCGACGGCGCAGAACATGTCATCAATGGAAAATTTGATTGGGTGTATGAAGAAGAATTCAGTATCGCGGATGGCTGGCAGTGGTCGCCGGACGGCCAATCGATTGCTTTTTGGCATCTGGATGAAACGCGCGTGCCGGAATTTCATCTTGTAGATTTTATGACCTTGCGCGATGATGTGATGCCGCTGCGATATCCGAAAGCCGGCGATCCGAATGCCATCGTGCGCATCGGTGTGGTTTCGATAGAGACAAAACACATTATCTGGATGAACGCGGGAACGGATGACGATATTTATATTCCGCGCGTGCAGTGGTTCCCAAACGGTGAGCGGCTTGCCATTCAAAAATTAAATCGGCTGCAAAACAAAATGGAAGTTTTGGAAGCAAATGCTGGAACGGGAAGCACGCGTGTTTTGTTTGCCGATTCCGAAAAAACTTGGATCGATGAACAATACGACCTGCGTATCGTAAAATCCGAACAAGAAATGTTGTGGATATCCGAACGCGACGGATATCCGCATATCTATTTATACAATTTCGATGGAACATTGATTCGTCAAATTACAAAAGGCGCGTGGGAAGTTGCCGGTATTGTCGGTATCGACGAAGCAGCAAAGCTGGTGTATTTTACTGCCGATTCTGTGACGCCGCTTGAAAAACAATTGTATGCCGTTTCGTTCGATGGCGGAGCTCCGAAGCAGTTGACAGCAAACGGCTATTCACACACGGTTAATTTTTCCCCCGATGCGCACACGTTTTTAGATTACTATTCCAACGCTGCGACACCGACAAAAATTGCACTGTGTTCTTCTGATAAAAATCGTATCCGGATAATCGAAGAAAATTCTATGAAAGCGTTGCAGCCGTCTAACCTTGCGCTGAAAGAGTTCTTTACGTTCACCACAAGCGATAGTGTCAAGCTTTACGGCTGGATGATCAAACCGTCGAAGATGGATCTGCAAAAAAAATATCCCGTGTTGTTCGATGTCTATGGCGGGCCGAAATCTCAAAATGTCGTCAACACATGGGGCGGTAATACATTTTTGTGGTATCAGATGCTGGCGCAAAAGGGGTACATTGTTGTTGCTGTCGATGGGCGCGGAACGGGCGGAAGAGGAAAAAGTTTTTCGAGCGTTGTGTATCGCAATCTGGGAACATGGGAAGTGCATGACCAGATAGAAGCGGTAAAATATTTGTCAACGTTATCGTATGTCGATACGAGCCGCATCGGCATCTGGGGATGGAGTTACGGCGGGTATATGGCGGTGTCGGCTATTTTGCGCGGAGGTGCATATTTCAAAACGGCTGTCGCGGTTGCGCCTGTCACCGATTGGCGATTGTATGACGATGTTTATACGGAGCGATATATGGGATTGCCGGGCGAAAATGTCGATGGATACAACAAAAGTTCTACACTGACGTATGCCGATCAGTTGCAAGGAAATTTGTTTATCCTTCACGGCACGACGGACGACAATGTGCATTGGCAAAACAGCATTCAATTAATCGATGCGCTGGAGAAATCCGGAAAACAATTCCGTACGATGTTCTATCCAAATAAGAATCACAGCATTTACGGCGGCAACACACGGCTGCATTTGTTTGAAGCGATCACGGATTACATTTTAGAAAAATTATAATTTTCAACAAGAGGACAAAAATTATGAAGATCAACGCAATAGTATTCGGCGCCACCGGGATGGTCGGTGAAGGAGTGTTGATGGAAGCACTCAAGCATGAACAAGTCGAATCCATGTTAGTCATCAGCAGAAGATCGTGCAAAGTGTCGCATCCGAAATTGAAAGAAATTATTCATCACGATTTTTATAATTTTTCTTCTCTTAAAGACCAACTCAAAGGATATAATGCATGCTTCTTTTGTCTTGGAGTTTCTTCTGTGGGGATGAAGGAAGCGGAATACACGCATATTACGTACGATCTAACCATGCATGTTGCGGCCACGTTATCGAAACTCAATCCCGATATGACGTTTTGTTATGTCTCCGGCGATGGCACCGATAGTACGGAGCATGGACGACTGATGTGGGCGCGTGTCAAAGGGAAAACGGAAAACGATTTATCGAACCTTCCATTCAAAGCGATCTATTTGTTCCGGCCTGGCTTGATGAAGCCGATGAAGGGACAGAAGAACGTCAAAGCGATCTTTAAAATAGTCGCGTGGCCGTATCTGTTGTTGAAATTTCTTTTTCCGAATCGCGTATGCAAATTGCAGGAAGTCGGCCTTGCCATGATTCGTGTAAGTCTGGATGGATTTCCAAAACGAGTTCTTGGCAATAGAGATATTACTTCGATAGCGAAAATGTCAAATTGATCCGGCTTGTAAAAAAACCGGCGCAAAAATTCGTTGTTGTGTTTTTTTGTGCGGGGAAAATAATTTTAGAGATATTCTGATAAAAATATCTCATATTCAAATGTCCACAATCAATCAGTAAAGGAGAACGCATGGCACAAGAAGTGGCTACAAAAAGTACCGGATCTACTATTCGTGATCGCATTCCTGTTTCGACGAAAATATCGTATGGTTTGGGAACCGCTCTCGACATGTGGGGATTCTGGCTGTATCCTGGAGTTGCCAGTGCAGTTTTTGTCATTTATCTCGGTGTTGATCCGTGGCTTGTCGGCCTTGCGTTGACGCTCATAAGAATTTACGATGCAATTTCCGATCCGATCACGGGATGGATTTCGGATAACTTTCGTTCCAAGCATGGGCGCAGGCGTCCGTTCATTCTTGTCGCAGGAATCCTTGCTGGCCTCGGTTTGCCGATGTTGTTCATGGTTTCGCCTTCGTGGGTCAACCATACATTTCTTGGATTGTCTGTTGTATTCTGGTATATGATGGGATCGTCGCTCATTTATATTCCGATCATGGCGCTCTATACTGTGCCGTTCAATAGTCTTGGTGCGGAGATGACTCCGGATTATGAAGAACGAACATCGGTGATGACGTACAAAGGATCGATGCAGAAAATTTTTGAAGTGGCAAATTTCTACGCGCTGCGCTTTACCAATCTTTCTTGGTTTCTTCTTCCGGGCACCATCGTTGGAAAAAATACGCTGAAAGGCATGCAAGTCTATGCCAGTATCCTGGGAGTGTTGATGGCAATCTTTTCCATCATCATCTTTTTCAGAGTCAAAGAACGGTATTATGAAAAGGTCGTCGTCAAAACGAAGGAGAAAATTTCCTTAAAAGCATCGTTGTACGAAACGCTGAAGTGCAAACCGTTCAGAACCATTATGGGATACGGTGCTGCATTCACGCTGGGCACGAGCATGGTGGGTTCACTTGGATATTTTGCCACGGTTTATTATGTGTGCGGCGGCAATGCAATCAATGGTGACAATTGGAATTTCTGGATGGGCGTTTCATTTATGATCGGCGGATTTCTTGGCGCGCCGCTGCTGGGCTGGGTTGCCCGCAAGACGGACAAAAAAAGAGCTGTGATGAGCGCTGCTACCATCGGAATTCTTGGCTACGGCGGATCATGGTTTCTTTACACACCGCTCATTCCATGGCTGCAAACAATCGCTTCGGGAATTATGGGACTTGCAGCCGCAGGCCTTTGGATGCTTCATGGTTCCATCGGAGCGGACGTCATCGATTATGATGAATATACCACAGGCATTCGCCGCGAAGGTTCTTTCACTGCGTGCGGGTCGTACATTTTAAAACTGGGAAATTCCCTTGGCGGGGTCGTTGCGCTAACGATTGTTCAATGGTCAGGATACAATGCCGCGCTCAAAATGCAATCGGCATCCACCGTGTTCTGGATCCGCGCCATGCTTGCGAGTATTCCGATCCTCGGTTTGCTCATCGTCATATTGATTATTTCGAAACTCTCTCTTACGAAACAAAAGTGTGAAGAAATTCGCCATGAACTTGAAGCACGAAGAGGACAAGTATAATTTTTTTGCTGCTGGGGTGTACCGTTTATCGCAACGCGGTACACTTCAGGTTTTTGTCATTTCATTGTGAGGGAACAATTTTATGGATCATGCTTCACTTCAAAACTTATTTCCCGAACCGAATTCCATTCCAGCCGAGTTTCGTCTTCAGCCGATTCACCAGAAAGAATATTTGATCAACGGCGTCGTCAAGCTATGGGAAGGCGAAGTGCGCGAAGTGTATTCGCCAATTTGTGTGCGGGTCAACGGCGCGCTTGAACAGGTAAGATTGGAAGTTATCCGCGGTTAAGCGAACACGAAGTGCTGGAAGGATTGAATGCCGCTGTTGCTGCGTACGATAACGGGCGTGGTGAGTGGCCCACGATGTCGGTGGAACAACGCATTCAATGCTTGAGGAAATTTATTTTTTGCATGCGCGAGCAGCGGCAAGAAGTGGTAACGCTGTTGATGTGGGAAATTTGCAAAACGCGAAGTGATGCTGAAAAAGAATTCGATCGAACGATAGAGTATATCGATGCCACGATCAATTCTCTGAAAGACCTTGATCGTGTTTCATCGAAATTTGTGTTTGAGCAGGGCATTTTTGCACAAATTCGCCGCGCACCGCTCGGCGTTGTGTTGTGTATGGGGCCGTTTAATTATCCATTGAATGAAACGTTCACCACTTTAATTCCCGCGCTTATTATGGGCAATAGCGTTCTCTTTAAACCTGCAAAATACGGTGCATTATTTTTTCGTCCGTTGCTGAAAGCATTTCACGATTGTTTCCCGAAAGGCGTTGTCAATACCATTTATGGCGAAGGCCGATCGATCACCGGTCCTCTAATGTCTTCCGGAAAAATCGATGTGCTTGCATTGATCGGCTCTGCCAACGCGGCGAATGCGATACAGAAGCAACACCCGAAACCCAACCGACTCAAGTGCGTACTTGGGCTTGGCGCGAAGAATCCGGCGATCGTTCTTGAAGATGCCGATATCGATTTGACCGTCAAAGAATGTTTGCTCGGCACGCTATCGTATAACGGGCAGCGATGCACGGCATTGAAAATTATTTTTGTTCATAAAAATATTGTGGAGATATTTTTGAAGAAAATCTCCGACGCCGTCTCTTCCTTGAAAGCAGGGATGCCTTGGGAAAGCGGAATTGCCATAACCCCGCTGCCGGAAAAAGACAAATCGCTCCGCATGAAAGACTATCTTGACGATGCTGTGGCGAACGGCGCAAAGGTGATGAATGCTGGCGGTGGAGCGATGTGTGCGTCATTGTTCTTTCCCGCTGTGCTGTATCCGGTGAACGAAACGATGAAGATTTATCGAGAAGAACAATTTGGGCCGATTGTTCCTGTCGTGCCGTTCGATTCAATCGATGTACCGATAGAATATATTCGGTCGTCGGATGAAGGGCAGCAGGCAAGTATCTTCGGTACAAATCCGGAAGAAATTGCGCGCATGGTCGATCCGCTCGTGAATCAGGTGTGCCGTGTCAACATCAACAGTCAGTGCCAGCGCGGGCCGGATTCGTTTCCGTTCACAGGAAGAAAAGATTCTGCCGAAGGAACGCTTTCCGTTTCCGATGCGCTTCGCGTGTTCAGCATCCGTACATTAGTCGCCGCAAAAGAAAGTGAGTTGAATAAGAAGATCATCGGCGAAATTATCAAAGAGCGGACATCGAATTTTCTTTCAACGGATTTTATTCTTTGAAATCCACAACAATTGAAATTGCATATCGCCAAAAGAAATTATTGCAAAATGATTTTTCTCGTATCGACCGTATAAGCGGCAAAATATCCCAGGGCGCCATTGCTCAGGTTCGTTAAAGGATTCTGCGGTGCAAGCGATGTCGGGCTCTGGTCCGATGAAAGAATATTGGCAAGCGTGTGGAAATAATCGTACGTCGCTTTATCGATGGACATTAATTCGATCGTCAGCGTATCGCCTTTATTCACTTTATCGCCTGCGCGGACACGTACGGTCATTTCTTGTCCTTTCGTCAATTCGTCGTTGTAGAGCCGGTATCGAAGTCCGTCGATAGAATCCTGAGAAATTGCAGCGCTTGTCCGAATATTGATGCGATAGTAATTATACCCGACCGTCTGCGGTGGATCTTTAAATGTAATATAAATGTCATAACCGGTATTGCCGCCGAATCCGGTTCTCACCAGAGAGTACAACGAATCGATATATACTTTTTGCGGCATCGAAGACGTTGCATCATATTCCACACCGTTAGAAATTACTTTTAGTTGATATGTTATGCCGGGAATTCCTTGAATGGTAGATGTCTGATAGATGCCGCTGGAAATTTCTTTTAATGTGTCCTGTTGATTTCGATTATCGGAAACAATGACAATCGCGTGAGAGACAGGCGGAACGTACAATGAATCTGCAAAATAATTTTCTGTCATACTCAAATAAACATTATGCGGGCCGACGCTATCGCTGATCATTCCTTCGATGACGATATGCGGCGAAGATTCATTCAAGTCGACCGAAATCACTTGTTGGCATGAAATGCATGAACAGAGAAAAACAATGAAAAAGAAATATTTAAAAAAACGAAGCTCGATTAATGAAATGAATTTCATACACTACCTCGCTAAAAAGTAAAATTATATGTTACCGATGGAATGATCGGAAAAATTGTCGTCTGCACTGCTTGATTCTGCGAAGGGTCGTCGGGATTTTGGCGGAAAATAATAGAATAAGCATTCATCCGGTCATACGCATTGTAGATGGAAAAATTTAAATTGGAATGCGGTCCCAACGTCCAAGTTGCCGATAGGTCTAAACGATGGTACGCCGGCATGCGATAGCCGTTTCGGTTTGTATAATAGGGAATCTTTCGTTGATCGAAATAATCTTGGTAGTCGCCGTTTGGAAATGTCACAGCGTTTCCGGTATTATAAACCCATGTTGCGGAGAATGTCCACGTGTCGCTGTAATTATAAATAACAACGACCGAAACATCATGCGTTCGATCTTGCGTTGCGGGAAACGGCTGCCCGTCATTGATAAGCGGAAATTGTTCTTCGGTTCTCGAAAGCGTATAACCGATCCAGCCGCTCAGTGTTCCATATCGTTTTCGTACCAGTAATTCTGTGCCATAACTCCAGCCCCTGCCGTACAGCAGGAGCGCTTCCACATTCGGATTGCGCTGCAGGTCGGCGCCGTTTTTATAATCGATAACGTTCTGCATGTTTTTGTAATAAACTTGCAGTGACGTTTCAAACGCATTGTCGTCGAAATTTCTAAAATATCCTAGATCCACTTGATCTGCATATTGCGGCGGAACGTTGTTGCTGCTCGGAACCCATAAATCGCTCGGGTTGGTTTGTGTCGAACTAGAAAGAAGATGGAGATATTGCGTTGTTCTTGTATATGAAGTTTTGAGAGAGCTTGATTCGTCAAGTATGTATGTGAGAGACAGGCGCGGTTCCAAACCCGCAAAAGTTTTGACAATACTTCCGGAACCATACACAGAAGTATCGATTGCGGTACCGCTGCTGTCGTAAGAATAAATGTGTCCGGGACCTAACAAGCTAAATGTCGAAAATCGCAATCCGTAATTCAATTTCAGTTTTGAAAAGAGATTGAGTTCATGGGAAAAATAAATTCCGTTTTCCAATGCGAAGCGATGTTCAAGATCGACATTAATGAGGTTGCTCGGATTACCGCCTGTAATGCTTCCCGGTACGAAGGTATGATAGATGGAATTCATGCCAAATTTCAGAGTACTCTGCGAACCGGTTACGTATTGAAAATCTTCCTTGAAATTCAGGTCTCGTATGCCGGAGGTAATTTGAAATTGACTCGTGCCGGAGGAAATAGCATTGGTGTATTCGTAATCGCTGAAGATGAAGGATGTATTGGAAAACAGATGGCCGCCAAAAATGTGATTCCAGCGAAGCGTTGCGGTAGAATTGCCCCAGTTGAATCCGAAAACGTTCGTATAAGCGAAATTGTCTCTCCCGAAATATCCTGAAAGAAAAAGGCGATCCTGATCGCCGAGTATATAGTTCGCTTTCATGTTCAAATCATAAAAATACATACTCGTCTGATTGATGGTCGTATCGCGCGATAGATGGAGAAAAAGATCGGCGTAAGAACGCCGCGCTGTAACAATGTACGATCCTTGATCGGCCACGATCGGGCCGTTCACCATAAGTCGCGAGTCCAGCAAACCGATGCCGCCGGCTCCGCCGAATTCTTTCGTGTTGCCGTCGTTGGTCCGAATATCGACAACGGAAGAAAGTCGGCCGCCGTATTCGGCAGGCATACCACCGGTAACAACGGAAACGTCTTTAATAGCATCGGCATTGAACACGGAAAGATATCCAAGCAAATGGGATGGATTATAAACCGGCGCTTCGTCTAAAATGATGAGATTCTGATCGACGCCGCCGCCGCGCGAATAAAATCCCGTGCTTCCCTCGCCGGCAGATTTGATTCCAGGAAGAAGTTGAATGGTTTTCAAAATATCTTTTTCTCCCAGCAGCACAGGAATCGATTCCACTTGTTTCATTTCGAGTTTCGTCGCACTGACATCAGTCGAGGTAACGTTGGCATTCAAACGTTCACCGGAGACCAACACATCATTCATTCTAACGGGCTCCGGTTCAAGTGCAAAATTTATAACACGATTTTGCTGGAGGGTCATTGAATCGATCTGCGTTTTAAATCCCATAAACTGAATTTGAAACGTATAACGGCCTTCGGGCAACGTCAACGAATAAAAACCGTATGCATTGGAAAGTGCGCCCACGCCCGAAAGTTCTTTAACAATGATTGCACCGCCGATGAGGGCTTCTCCTGTTTCACTGTTTTTCATCGTTCCGCTGACGGTATAATTTTCCTGCGCAAGAGACGAAGATGAAAGCGAAAAAATATAAATAAGAAAAAGAGCGACGGAAGAATGCTTTATCATAGTAAATTAAACGGCGATCCTGTGAAGAAAGTTCCTTTGAATTCAAATATTTAAAGAAATGAAACCCTCACCGCAGAGAATGCGCGGTCCTCTCGCCGTTATGGTACAAGGCACATCCTCCATCGACAACGATTGTTTTAGACCCCGAACATCGAGTTTGTCCGGTGACGAGTGCTTATCCAACAGTCACCGGACAGAGAGAATGCTTTTAATGGAATCTTCCGTGGCGAAATCCATGGAAGCCGCCAATTCGCACAGAAACACTCGGATAATACCAGTACCAATACGGATAAAAGCCGTCGTACCAATAGTACGGTGGCGACAAATAATATTTTACCGCTTTGGAATTTTCCGACTGGCTCGATGCCTGCGTCGGCTGCTGCATCATTGCATGAATCACGTTTTCGCTGACGCCGGCATTTTTCAGGTCGATAATATCTTGCGGTTTCAACTGGAACCAAGTATCTGTTGCATCCATCATACCGATAATAAGACTGTCGCTCACGCCATTTTTGGAAAGATGAATGACGTCTTCTTTGGTCATTTTTTGGACGGTGTCTTGCTGCAGACCATGATAACGAGAATGTTGTGCGTATTGCTCGGATGCACATCCGGCGAAACCGATCGCCGCGATCAGAAAAACGAATGAAATAATTTTGTGTGCCATCATTCCTCCAAATATCTATTTTAAAATTAGACTCATGGTTTTGTCCATAAGTTTAATGTACATGAAGGACGATAGAACTGAAAAAAAAGTTCCAACCTTGAAATCGGTTTTCAATACTCTTATATTACCTTCGCCGCACTATTGACGCAGAAATTACTATGAAAAGCTGAGAGGAAACTATGAAATCGTTTCTATCGCTGAGGCAGATACTTCGAGAAGAAATCGAAGCAGCGTGCACCACTGCGGAAAAATTATTCGACAAAGATTCGAACAGTGAACTTTAACGAGTACGATACAAGGTAACAAGATATGAACGAAGCACAAATTCGATCCGTAGAAAAAAACGATTTTCAAAATGTATATCCATTGTTCGAGCAACTCTGGCCGACGAAGATTCTCAACAAAACAGAATTAAACAAGGTATTTGACCGCGGAGTCGATTCTGAAACAGATCAATTCTTATGTGCAACGATAAACGATGCGCTTATTGGATTCTGTGCCTATGCCGTTGTGAACAATCTCTGGCAAGAAGGATATATTTCCTATATTTATGCACTTGTCGTGGATGAACAATATCGCGGGCATGGAATTGGAACGGCGCTCATTCGTGAGGTTATGAAACTATCAAAAGAATGTGGGTATAAGAGAGTTGAATTAGATTCCGGATTTCCAAGAGTGCAGGCGCACAAGTTTTATGAGAACTTAGGATTTGAAAAGCGCGCGTTTTTATTTTCTCTTCCATTATAAACGCGG
>DATKMP010000188.1:0-7386 GCA_035541775.1 Bacteroidota bacterium
TATATTTCGATTCAGCGGCGGTCATTATTACGCTTATCGTCATGGGAAAAATGCTGGAAGCGAAAGCGAAACACAAATCATCGGAAGCTATTCGATCGCTGATGACATTGCAGCCGGAGACGGCGCATGTTCTTCGCTCGAATCAAGAATATGAAATTCCGATTGCACAGGTTATAGTCAATGATATTTTGGTCGTTCGTCCTGGAGAACGCGTGGCCGTGGATGGAATTATTACAAAAGGTTTTTCGTCAGTCGATGAATCGATGATCACGGGCGAAAGTTTTCCGGTGGAAAAAAATATCGGCGATAAACTTGTCGGCGGTACAATCAACACGACAGGCAATTTAGAATTTCGAGCGACTGCTGTGGGCGCAGATACGGTCATGGCGCACATTGTTCGGCTCGTTGAAGATGCGCAGGGATCGAAGGCGCCAATTCAACATCTCGCAGATAAAATTGCATCAGTGTTTGTTCCAATGGTAATAGGGATTGCAGGGGTTTCGTTTATCGTGTGGTTTATAGCGGGCATCGGTTTTGCACCGGCGATGATCAACGCGATTGCGGTACTTGTTATTGCATGTCCGTGCGCACTCGGCCTTGCGACGCCGACAGCATTGATGGTCGGCACCGGAAAAGGCGCATCGCTCGGTGTGTTGATTAAGAATGCAGAAAGTTTGGAACGCGCACACAGCATTCAAACAGTGGTGTTAGATAAAACGGGAACCGTTACGCGCGGCAAACCGTCGGTGACGGATCTTCTGCTGTTCAACGGATTCGACGAAAAAAAAATGCTGCAAAGTGCAGCTTCATTGGAACACAAATCCGAACATCCGCTCGCCAGCGCAATTGTTGCAGAAGCAAAACGCCGTTCCATCGATCTTATCGAAGTCCAATCATTTCAATCGCACACGGGTTTTGGCGTCATTGGAACAATCAACAAACAATCCATCATTGTTGGCGGCAAATCGATGATGGAAGAACATGGAATTGATACTGCGGATGCCGATGCATTTGCCGAAACCATAACAGGCGAGGGCAAAACCTCGGTGTATTGTGCTGTAGATAAAAAATTGGTCGGCGTTCTTGCGGTTGCGGATACCGTGCTGCCGGAATCGAAAACTGCCATCGAAAAACTCAAAGAACTTGGATTGGAAGTTGTAATGTTGACCGGCGATAACGAACGAACCGCACACGTTGTTGCATCGCAAGTTCATGTAGATCGTGTTCTTGCACAAGTATTGCCGGATGCAAAAGCCGCGGCAGTAAAAACATTACAGGCAGAAGGAAACATGATTGCGATGGTCGGGGACGGTATCAATGATGCGCCTGCTCTGGCTCAAGCGGACGTGAGCATCGCGATGAGTTCCGGTACCGACATAGCCATGCAAACTGCCGATATTGTCTTGATGAAATCCGATTTGCATGGCGTGGTGCAGGCAATATATTTATCCCGCCGTACCATGCGCACCATCAAACAAAATTTATTCTGGGCGTTTGTTTATAATGTTGTCGGTATTCCGCTTGCCGCTTTCGGGTTGCTCAATCCGATGATCGCCGCGGGAGCGATGGCGTTCAGCTCCGTGAGTGTTGTTTCGAATTCTCTTCGTCTGCGATCCGCAAAATTCTGAGCTGCGGCACTGAACTTACTTCGTTTGCGGGTATCCGACCGATTGCACAAGCACGACACGCTGTTCCGGCCGCAATTGCAATTCTTTGGTAATTGCTGCGCCGTCAAAGCTGGCACGCACAACACTGATGAGTCCCTGTGAAGCGCAATAGAGATACACGTTCTGAATCATAAATCCTGCAGCGGCAGAAGAGTATTGAATTTTCTGAATGTCGCCGGCCCCTTCTAATTTCTTTTCGTCTGCGATGAATACAAGAATCAGCGGCGCATTTGCCAGACCCGGCTGCATTCTTGGCGGAGCAGCATCGCCTTTTTTCTCCGGCGGTTTGGGATTGGCAATAGGCCGCAGGTCTTTGCCGGCAATGGGTTCTAACGTGTGAGATTTTGCGTTGTATAAAAATGTTCCTTCTGCAAGAAATGCGTACACATCCACTTCCTGACGATTCATAGCGGACGGCGTCGTGCGTTTGCCGCTTTCCGGCCGGTTGATGCCGGCGGCTGCCCACAAAAGATTGGATAATTCTTGCAGCGGTATCGGTTTGGTGTCGAAGTTTCGGTTCGATTGCCGCAACTGCAATGCCTGCATGAGCGGTTTGCCGATTTCTGTTTGCGGCGGGAAAAGTTTAATCGGTTTCACTTCCTGTGCCTGTGCACATGCAAGGCAAAATACGAACAATACAACGGAAAAATTTTTCATTTTCCATCCTCCATAAAAAGTTACGGTAATGTATTTTAATAATTCACGATTATCAAGTTGGGATGAACAAAGGGAAAAAGAATAAATTGTAAACTCAAGCGCAAAAAAAGAAAATTTATGTTTTGACATTTCCAATGCAAAGTTGTAAATTTGTGCAGTGCCATTCCCTCCCTTATTGATGGCATTGGTGAAACTTATCTCTCCGGTTGCTGTTTGGCCGGAGAGATTTTTTTATGAGATTTGAAAATGCCATTAATCCCTTCTTGCAATTCCGACAGATCGGGATTCCCGCAATGACTTCATAAAATCGATTTCCAAATATCGTGATAGAATCGTCGTTCGAGTGTTGAATTTCCTTGAAGGTTCTGCAATATCGCGGAATGATAAACGGATGCAAAAGATTGGGGCCCGCCATCTTGATTCCGAACCCAATTGTTGCGATTATATCCATACCGATGAACGTTACAAGAATCGCTTATATCGTATTAGTGTTACTGACAGGTTTGTGGTGCGCAGGAATTTTTGCGGCGCCATTATTTTTGCACAGCGCCGTCGCAAATGAATCACGAGCGTTGTATGCGTTTTATTCCCTTGTGTGTCATCAATTGGATGCGCGTTCGTTTCATGTTTGCGGAGAAAAATTCGGCGTGTGCATTCGCTGCACGGCATTGTATTTTAGTTTCTTTGCAGGATTAATTTTCTATCCATTCATTCGGTCATTTCACAAATTATCGCTTCCATCAAAAAAAATATTTTTATTGATTCTTGCGCCGATGCTGATCGATGTATGTTTGAACGTGGTCGGATTGGTTCACAGCACGACGCTGAGTCGCGTGGGAAGTGGCATGATATTCGGATTTTTTGCGCCTTGGTTTATTTTTCCATCGCTTGTCGAAGCGGTGCATCAAATAATAGTGAACATAAAAACAAAAACATCAGGAGAAGTTGAGTATGGCGGAAAAACCCGGTAAGCAGCGCGCTGCAGTGTTCGGCGGACTTCTTATAGGAATTATTTCGGGATTGCCCGGATTGAATTTATTAAATTGCTGCTGCTGTGCCGGCATTCTCGGCGGCGGATTGATAGCGGTATATTTCTATCAAAAAGAATTCACGGATGAAATGCCGCCACTGGAATCGTCCGACGCATTAATTCTCGGCATCGTTGCGGGAATTATCGGCGCGGTAACGTCGATCGCATTGAGTGTGGCGATCACGTTTCTCTTTGGGCCTGTGGAAGTAACCATGCTTCGCAAATTTTTTGACCGACTTGTTCAAAAAATGGCGGAGCAAGGGTCTGTACCGCAAGACTCCATTGATCAAATGCAAGAGCAATTCGATCAGGCAATTCATGAAAGCCATACGGTCGGCGGAATTCTTCGTTCGCTTATCACGGCGCTTATTTTATATCCAATTTTTTCTATGCTGGGTGGATTGATCGGCTTTAGCTTATTCAAAAAGAAAAAACCGCCTGTCGAGCAGCAGTAATTTTTTAAATATGTGGAGGCAGAAATGAAAGCAAGAAGGATAGGAGTTGTTACTCCGAGCATGATTTTTTTCTGCCTTTGCATTTACGGCTGTGCACCATCAAAAGAAATGAGTACGGAAACGATTCCGGCGGTGCAATACATTTCTCTTCCGCGTTATCTCGGCACGTGGTACGAAATTGTCCGTATGCCGCATTGGTTCGAAAACGGCTTGGAGAAAACAACGGCGACATATTCGTTCCGAAGCGACGGCGATATCGATGTGTTGAATAAAGGTTGGGATGTCGAGAAACAGGAATGGAAAGACGCGCACGGAAAAGCCTGGCTCCCCGATTCGACAAAAGGCGCGCTGTTGCGAGTACGATTTTTCTGGCCGTTCGCAAGCGATTATAAAGTGATCGTTTTAGATACAGAGGCCTATTCCTATTCCATGGTAACCAGCGGCACAAAAGATTATTTATGGATCTTAAGCCGCACACCGCACATGCAGGATTCTTTGTATCAACATCTGATACAACAGGCACATGATTTTGGTTTTGATGTATCGAAGCTGCACAAAGTAACTCACGATTAATCAGGAGGAAAAACTATGAACCTTGCCAAGACATGCGCCATTGTCACCGGCGGTGCTATGGGAATCGGATTTGCAACAACCAAACGTTTGCTTCAAGCAGGAGCAATCGTCACCATCTGGGATTTAAATAAAGCGGCATTGAAGGATGCGGTAAAACAATTATCGGTGTACGGAACGGTGTATGCGCATCCCTGCGATGTAACAGATGAAGCGCAGGTGAAAAAGCTTTCAGCAAAAGCAAAAAAAGAAATGGGCAAGGTCGATATTCTTATCAACAATGCCGGCTACGTGAAAGGCGGAGATTTTTTAGAACAACCGGTCGATATCTGGGAAAAAACTGTCGACGTGAATTTTACATCGATTCTGTACACAACAGCAGCGTTGCTGCCGGAAATGTATGAGCGGAATTTTGGATTCGTCGTCAATATTTCTTCTGCTGCTGGAATGATCGGTGTGCCGAATCTTGCCGTATACTCCGCAACGAAATGGGCAGTATGGGGATTGACGGAATCGCTGAGAATGGAAGCACATAATCGCGGAAAATTCGGTGTCAAGTTCGCATCGATTCATCCATGCTTTCTTGCCAAAGGAATGTTTGAAGGAGCGCAACTCGGTATTCCGGGACGCTGGATCGTTCCGTTAGTAAAAGACCATGATGTAATTGCAAAAGCGATTGTGGAATCAGCATTAAAAAAAGAACGGTATTCTCCGAAACGGCCGCGTTCTTTAAAAATCGTACAGTTCCTGCGCTTATTGCCCGATGCGTTCTTCCAATGGATTTTGCTGGTGATCGGAGTTGCGCAAAGTATGAAGACATGGCGCGGGCGACAATCGGAAAGTCGATGAGTTTTTGAGTCGATAGTCGTTGAGTAGTAAACTGTTGAATGATAATTTTTCAAAATGAAAAATAAAAACGAAAGAAATCGTATGGCAAACAGAAAAAACACAGTTTCCATCAATCCGGCAACGGGAGAAATTATTGGATATACTCCGGAAAATTCTGTTCAAGATTTAGAACAGGCGATAGCGCATGCAAAAGTTGCACAACCGGCATGGGCTGCATTAAGTTTTAATCAACGTGCCGAATATTTATTCCGCATTCGTGAATACATTGTCGAGCATACAGATTATATCGTCGATGTGATTGCCAAAGATACCGGCAAGACAAAAATGGATGCGTTGAGTACGGAAGTTCTTTCGGTTGCCATGGCGATAACGTTTTACGCAACGAACGCGGAAAAATTATTGGAACGCAAATATTGTTCCGGCGGAAGCATTCTCACGATCAACAAACGATCGTACATCGACCGTGTACCGGTTGGAGTTGTCGGCATCATCAGTCCGTGGAATTATCCGTTTGCTATTCCGTTTCATGAAATTGCAATGGCATTAATTGCCGGGAATGCTGTGGTGTTGAAAGTGGCTTCGGCAACATTGGAAGTTGGAAAAGTAATTAAAGAATGCATCGATGCGGCACAACTTCCCGAACATATTTTTCAGTTCATCAATCTTCCCGGCCGTATTGCCGGCGATGCGTTTCTCGATTCGGGAATTCAGAAATTATTTTTCACCGGATCGGTTCCGGTTGGAAAAGCATTGATGAAAAAAGCATCGGAGCGACTAATTCCTATTTCGTTGGAACTCGGGGGCAACGATGCGATGATTGTTTGCAGCGATGCGAATTTAGATCGTGCAGCAAACGGCGCGCTGTGGGCAGGACTTTCCAATGCGGGACAATCCTGCGCCGGCGTAGAACGAATTTTTATCGAAGCAAGTGTGTACGATGCGTTTGTAAAAATCCTGAAAGAAAAACTTACCGCACTTCGCCAAGGTGTCGATACGGATGCGAATGTTGAAATCGGTTCGATGACGACGGAAGAGCAATTTAAAAAAATTCTGAAACAGGTCAAAGACGCAAAAACAAAAGGGGCAAATATCTACTCAGCGCTTCCATTCAAAAAAAATAAAGGATTTTTCTATCCGCCGACTATTGTGGAAAATGTGGACGACACTATGCTGATGATGCAGGAAGAAATATTCGGACCGCTGCTTGGAGTGATGAAAGTACAAAATATCGATGAAGCTATTGCACGTGCCAATGCATCGAAACTCGGATTAACGGCGTCGGTTTGGTCGCGTAATCGATCGAAAGCACACCATATTGCATCGCGCCTTGAAGTAGGATCTGTAATGATTAACGATCACTTGATGAGCCACGGACTTGCTGAAACGCCGTGGGGCGGATGGAAAGAATCCGGCATCGGCAGAACGCATGGCCACATTGGCCTGGAAGAAATGACACAGCCGCGCTGCGTGGTGGATGATTTGCTGCCCGGCGTACAAAAAAATATGTGGTGGTATCCGCATGATGCAGCTGTGTACGAAGGATTGAAAAGTGCGTTGACATTTTTATACAGCAGCAAGTACCTCAAGCGAATTCCGGCGTCGATCAAACTCGCAAAAGTTTTTTTACGCACATTCAAGAAATAAAGCTACCACTGTTCGTAGTGGATTTTCGTTTTGTTGAATTTTTGTTTCGGTACATCTTCACCGGTCGGATGGCCGACAGGAATGACGTTGAGCGGAATAATGTTTTCAGGAATTTGTAAAATTGTGCGCACCGGTTCTATTCGTTCGGGATACGGATAGGCCGCAGTCCAAATTGCGCCGAGTCCCAGCGCTTCGGCGGCGAGCAAAATGTTTTCACTTGCCAATGTCGAATCGATCACAGCGAATTCATGATATTTGCGGTGTGCAAGTTCCGGAACGCCGCAGACAATGATTGCTGCACCGGCTTTATATAACATTTTGGCGTACGGCAGTGCATCGGCAAGTTTATCTAATGTCGCGTGTTCCGTCACAAGAATAAATTCCCACGGCTGGCAATTGACCGCGCTCGGAGCAGCCATACCGGCTTTGACAAGTTCTATTAATTCTTCTTGAGCAATTGATTCGCCGGTAAAATTTCTTACGCTTTTTCGTTCGTAGATGGTGCTTAAAATCG
>DATKMP010000189.1:0-8067 GCA_035541775.1 Bacteroidota bacterium
CCCTTTTTCCTTGGCAAAGGCAACATCAATATTGTCTAATCCGACACCGCCGCGCGCGACGACTTTCAAATTTTTACCTGCTTCGATCACTTCTTTTGTCACTTTGGTTGCTGACCGAACAACAAGACAATCATATCCGCCGATCTTCTGCAATAATTCATCGGGCTTAAGAGAAATTTGATCGACGTGATGACCGGCATCGGTTAAAATTTTCGCGCCTTCAGGCGAGATGCCGTCGGTGATGAGTATGTTCATTGTAGTCTCCGTTTCATGAATTGTGAATGTATGATTCGGTGGATGTTGTTTATTTATCTTAGAACAGGGTTATCTCTGCCTTGAGATGTTTGTATTATAGTAAAAAAAGGAATAACCCTCAACATAACTTATAAATTTATTGATAGTTTTTTATTCAAAAGAGATTGATATAATTTCCCCCATCATCTATTCACATTCGATGAATCAGCTTGTCTTGGTTTTTCATCTTCCAATGGCGATTTAATATGTACTGCTTTTCCAGGATGTTCCTTTTTTGCTTTGCGAATAGTCGTTAGCATATCACCCAATCTGTCAATCACTTTCGGATCAGTTAACGATTTTTTCAAAATCTTAATTACAAAGTCAACGTCCAAACGTACATCGCTAAAAAACATAAGATCTTTTCCATATATCAAATCTTCATCCGCAATTAAATAGTCATTTAAGTTTTTATTTTTAATAAAATAGATCGCTTTCTCGTTGAGATTGTAAATTTCTGATGAACTTACATGAACACTTCTTCTCCCAACTTTTCCACCTGGCTGATTGAATGTGAATTCACCACCTGGTACAATGCCTTTAATGGTATCCAAGATTTTAAATGTTATCGCCGTATAGATATAATTCTTTCCACCGCTTGTATCGATCTTTCCTTCCATAGAAATAACTTTTGCGTACACAACATATGAGGAGCTATCCATTTCACCATGATAAAAATTTACAAGATTTTGAATAACCGTATCTTGTTGAGAATAAATAATCGATGGAATAAATATTAGAATACTCAACAGTACTAATTTCATTCTTACATTCAGAAATATCTTTTGATATATTTTCACCTTGCCATGAGCAAGTAGGAAACCGGATTGCATTATTCGTCTTGATTTCATTTTCAACCTTTAATACACGGAATTGTTCAAATATAGTATTTTTTTCTTTCATCTTTGTCGATATCGCAATCTTTCAATATTGTTCTTCGTATGTTTAGACTTTTTTCTTTCTTTAATAAATTCATATAGACTTGCATAAAAATTATTGGTATGTTATAGATAGCTGAATAAATTTTTGTATCAATAATGAAAGAGGAGCTACTTATGCCACGTGCACATAATTTTTTTGCTGGACCTGCTGTTCTACCATTACCGGTGCTGGAAGAAACACGCGATGCCGTTATCGATTGGCTGGGTTTAGGCGTTTCCGTGATGGAAATCAGCCATCGCGAAAAAGCATTTGAGAAAGTTGTGACGGAAGCGCAAAGCGATGCGCTTGCGTTGATGGGTCTTTCCGCAGAAGAATATGCCGTGGTCTTTGTCGGCAGCGGTGCCAGCATGCAATTTGCCATGGTGCCGATGAACTTCCTCGTTAAGAAAGCCGATTACGTGAATACCGGCGAGTGGTCATCGAAAGCGATCAAAGAAGCAAAATTGTTCGGTGAAGTAACAGAAGTTGCTTCTTCGAAAGATGCAAAATTTACCTTCGTTCCGAAGAACATCAAATTTTCTCCGGATGCAGATTACGTGCACATCACCACGAACAATACGATCTACGGAACTCAGTGGAAAACCGATCCCGACACAGGAAATATTCCACTTGTTTCCGATATGTCTTCCGATGTTCTTGGCTACAAGCGCGACTTTAAAAAATATTCTCTTATTTATGCCGGCGCACAAAAAAATCTCGGGCCATCCGGTGTGGTGATGGTTGTCGTGAAAAAAGCATGGGCGGAAAAAGCAAAGCAAAATATTCCGTCGATGTTAAAATATAAAACGCATATCGACGGCGGATCGCTGTACAACACGCCTCCTTCGCTGCCGTTATTCGTCCTCGGACGCACGCTGAAATGGATTATCAACGGCGGCGGTGTCGAAGCGATGCAAGTGCGCAACGAGAAAAAGGCGAAATTGATTTACGATCTCATCGATGCCAATCCGGCATTCTACAAAGGAACGGTTACCGCAAAAGAAGATCGCTCGCTGATGAACATCACGTTCGTGCTTCCTTCGCCGGAATTAGAAGAAAAATTCCTCACCGGCGCCAAAGCACAAAGGATGCTCGGACTCAAAGGACATCGTTCTGTCGGCGGCATGCGCGCTTCGATTTACAATGCATGCCCGATGGAATCGGTTGAACTTTTAGCTAAGTATATGGAAGAATTTTACAAAGCGAACAGAGCGTAATTTATTCTTTCAAATTTATCGCAACAGGCGAGAATGTTTCTCGCCTGTTTTTTTGTACGCTTTCATGGATGCGTCTTATCAATTTGCATCTCCTTAAAAAACTTTCTACCATACGGCTATGGAAAAATACGTCATCTTAAAACGCAACGAAGAACATCGCCTTGCTGCCGGACATCAGTGGATTTTCAGCAACGAACTTGCTTCCATTCACGGCAATCCGGAAGCTGGTGATCTTGTCGGAATTCTTCGCCACGATAAAAGATTTCTCGGCCAGGGATTTTATCATCCTCATTCACTTATCGCTGTAAGATTTTTAACAGAAACAGAAGAAGAAATTTCCTTCGATTTTTTTGAACGACGCATTCAACAAGCATACACTCTGCGCAAGCAATTGTATCCGCATGCTGAAGCCTTTCGTTTAGTGTACAGCGAAAGCGATTTTCTTCCCGGGTTAGTGATCGACAAATACAATGAATTTTTTTCGCTGCAAATATTTTCTGCTGGAATGGAACAACGCACAACATTGATCTGCGATGTGCTCGAATCGATGTTTCATCCTAAAGCGATTGTGGCACGCAACGATGTCTCGACGAGAACATTGGAAGAATTGCCAGAAGAAAAAACGATTCTTCGCGGCAATCCGGGTGTAACGATCATCGATGATGGCCGCGTAAAGTTTGAAGTCGATGTAATGACCGGACAGAAAACCGGTTTCTTTTTAGATCAGCGCGAAAACAGAAAATCACTCGAACGATATGTTGCCGGTAAAAACGTTCTGGATTGTTTTTCCAACGAAGGCGGATTTGCCTTGCACGCTGCAAAGGGCGGTGCAGCATCGATAACGGCTGTGGATATTTCCGAACCGGCAATCGCGAAATTGCATGTCAACGCACGTCTCAACAATATTGAAAACCTTCACAGTGCCTCCACCGATGTGTTCGATTATTTGAAACTGCTTCAAGAAAAAAACAAAAAATTCGACGTCGTTATTCTCGACCCGCCGTCTTTCACGAAAAGTAAAAAAAATATCCCCGCCGCACTGCAGGGATATAAGCAGATCAATGCAGCGGCATTGTACCTTATCAATGCCGGTGGATTTTTAGCGACGGCTTCGTGCTCGCATCATATTTCCAAAGACGGTTTCTTTTCCGCCGTCGAGCAAGCAGCGATGAAAGCCAAACGCAAAATACAATTGTTGGAATTCGCCGGCGCTGCACCGGATCATCCGGTTCTCCCCGCGATGCCGGAAACCGAATATTTAAAATTTGCGATCTTTGCCGTACATTAAAATCTGGAATGAAGAGTACAATTTCGTTGTTTATTATTTTCAAGCGATGAGAGTACCGTGTTATATAGTCGCAGGGGTGATGCTCACAATCAGCATAGGTGCTGCTTCTGTACTTGCACAGCAATTTCCCGCAAGCGACAGCACCATGGTCTTCACGCCATCCGACCCACAATTAGTTCGTCCGCATGCGTACAGTCCGGAAAAACATGTGTGGGGTATCGACTTCGATCTTTCCAATAACGGATTCGGGATGGGATTTTTTTTTCGCCACGAATATGACGAAGAGTTTTCGGGCATGATTAATTTTACTATTTCGGATGTAAAAGACAATAACGAAGTGGAACAATATGATTGGTACGGCAATTCCGTCGTACCCGGCAAACTCAATCGATTGCTGTTAATGCCGCTCTTTGCGAGTATGCAGTACCGATTGTTTAAAGATGACATCGCCGATAATTTTCGTCCTTATATTGCCGGCGGGTTGGGCCCGACGATGATTCTTGTCGCACCGTACGCAACGTACACGCCGGTCGTGGATATCTCCGGCAATCCCTATATGCAACAAAATCAGATTGATTTCTTTACGAGTATGAAGTATGCGCAACTACGGTACACGTTCGGCGGGTTCATCGGCGCGGGATTATTTTTCGGGTCGCCGCAAGGTTCGATGACGGGACTCAGCTTTCGTTATTTGTATGTTCCGTACGCGCACGGCATTGAAGTGATGCAAGGCGGTTCTATGAATACGTTCGGCGGATTATTCCTCACGATAACGTTTGCCGGATTTCTTTAAGCGAATTTTTGTTTTAAAAATCTTCCCGTGTGAGAATTTGGATTCGCTGCGATCTCTTCCGGTGTTCCGAGTGCAACAATATTGCCGCCGGCAACTCCTGCATCAGGCCCGAGATCGATCACAAAGTCCGCACATTTGATGACATCGATGTTATGTTCGATGACGATGAGCGAATGCCCCGCTTCGACTAATGCATCAAAACATTTGAGCAATTTTGCAATATCATCGGAATGTAACCCTGTCGTCGGTTCATCAAATATAAAGAAAGTACATCCTTCTTGTTCCGATGAAGAGAGGTGATGCGCTAATTTGATGCGCTGTGCTTCGCCGCCGGAAAGCGTCGTTGCCGATTGTCCGAGCCGGATATAGCCCAATCCCACATCGTCCAGTACCTGCAAGCGCTTTGCTACGCGCCTTCCTTCCGGCGAAGCCGTGAAAAAAGCAACCGCTTCTGTCGCCGTCATATTCAAAATGTCGTGCACATTTTTACCGCGGTAATGAACATCCAAAATTTCTTGTTTAAACCGTTTACCTTTACAGGATTCGCATGGTAAAAATAAATCTGCAAGAAACTGCATTTCAATGTGCTGCACGCCGTCGCCTTCGCACACTTCGCACCGGCCTCCAGGAACGTTAAAAGAAAAATGCCCCGGAGTATAGCCATGTGTTTTTGCTGCGGCGGTATTGGCCAGCAAGTCGCGAATAAGATCGAACACTTTCAAATACGTGACAGGATTGGAACGCGGACTTTTACCGATGGGAGATTGATCGACCATCTCCATGCGCGCAATATATTCTACGCCGTCTATCGATCGGCATTTGCCGGCGGTGCCTTCATAGCCGCCTTTGCGCTTCATCAATCCGGCATACAACACTTCATGCACGAGCGTACTTTTTCCGGAGCCGCTGACGCCCGTGACACATACGAATCGGTTTAACGGAATTCGTACATCGATGTTTTTCAAATTATGCGCCGACGCGCCGCGAATGAAGAGCGACTGCTCGGAATCTTCACGGCGTTTTTTGGGGACAGGAATGGCAAGAGTGCCGTTGAGATATTTTGCCGTGAGTGATGATGGATGTTTCAGTAATTCGGGCAACGTTCCGGCGAAAACAACTTCGCCGCCTCGTTCGCCTGCGCGCGGCCCCATATCGACAACGATGTCGGCTTCTTTCATCATTTCTTCATCGTGTTCAACGACCATAACGGTATTGCCGACATCCCGTAACGATTTCAGAAGATCGATCAACCGTTGATTATCACGCGGATGCAACCCGATGGTCGGTTCATCCAATACATATAACGCTCCCATCAAGGAAGAACCGAGCGACGTTGCAAGACTGATACGCTGCGATTCGCCGCCGGAAAGTGTCATCGTCAAGCGGTCTAAGGTGAGATAGCCAAGGCCGATGCCGTTGAGAAAGCGCAGGCGCTTTCGGATTTCTTCCAGAATGCGTTTCGCAATTTCCATTTCGTATGCGCTCAGGTTGATGCCGGCAAAAAATTGGTTCGCATCGGCAATCGACATGCTGACGACATCGTACATATTTTTTCCGTTGACGCGGATATTCAAAACATCGCTGCGCAAGCGTGAGCCGCCGCACGCATCGCACGTTGTATATCCGCGGAATCGGCTGAGAAAAACTCGATAATGTAATTTGTAGGATTTCCGTTCGATATATTTGAAAAATTTTATCAATCCATCGAACGCACCAAAACCGTTCATCACAACATCAAGATGTTCTTTCTTCAATTCAGCAAATGGGATATCGACCGGAATGCCGGCTTGCTGCGATATATGCAAAAGGTCGGAAAGATTTTCATGCCAGCGCGGCGTCGACCATGGCGCAATCGCTCCTTCACGAATCGATTTATTCGGATCGGGAACGACTAAATCCATATCGATTCCCATGATGCGTCCGAACCCCTGACACACCGGACACGCACCGACCGGGTTGTTGAAGGAAAATAACCGCGGCTCCGGATTTTCGTAGCGCGTGCCGTCGTTGTCGCATTCGTAATGCCGGGAGAACCGCAGAAGCGTTTTCGATTCCAGCACTTGCACAAAGACATAACCGCCGCTTTCTTCAAATGCCGTTTGGATAGAATCGGCAAGGCGCGTGGCGTTATCGGCATGATCTTTTCGTACAATCAAACGATCGATCAGCACATAAATATTTTTTTTAGATTTCGACTTGAATTCTTGTTCGTTGAGATCGACGAGTTCATCGTTCACCAGCAAGCGAAAAAATCCTCGCTGCTTGAGCGTCGTAATTTCATCTTTCACGGTGTGCCCCGCATGTTCCGGCAGCGGAAACATGATGAATACTTTTGTGCCATCCGGTTCTTGCTGCAGCCGATCCACAACACTGGAAACAGTCTCACGCTTTACTACGCTGCCGCATACGCTGCAATATGTTTGTCCGATTCTTCCGAAGAGCAAGCGCAGGTAATCATAAATTTCTGTGGAGGTGGCAACCGTGGAGCGAGGGTTACGCGAGGTCGTTTTCTGTTCAATGGCAATGGCCGGACTAATACCCTGAATTAAATCCACATCCGGCTTTTCCATTCTCTCTAAAAACTGCCGTGCGTACGATGACAAGCTTTCCACATATCGCCGCTGCCCTTCCGCATAAATGGTATCGAATGCAAGCGACGATTTGCCCGAACCGCTCACGCCGGTCATAACAATCAGTTTATTGCGCGGAAGTGTCAGCGAAATATTTTTGAGATTATGCACTCGCGCGCCGCGAATAACAATCTCCGAAAGTTTGGATGATTTCGAAAGCGGCCCTGCGATGGAACGAGGCGATGTAGATTTTTTTGCCATAAAATATAAGATACAAAAAAAAGAGAAGGGCTTCTTTCTTTTTTCCAGCAGGCGTATGAAGAAACGGAATAGATACCTATGCGTTCTGCTTGAACCAGCGTTTCAGTGTGCTGATCGCAAGCGCGGCAATTCCGCCTATTGCATCGATCCCCACATCGACGATGGATGCAGATCGTCCGCCAACGAAGGATTGATGATACTCATCCGAAGATGCCAATAAAACCAACACGATGAACGAATACAGTACCCAACGCCCTGCATGACGTTCATCCGATCCGCTGCGAAACGCACGGAACAACAGCAATCCTGATATAAAATATTCCGTGAGATGAGCTAGCTTTCGAATCACAAAATGCAGGTGCTCGATTTCTCTGTGGGATCGTGACGGAAACAGAAAACGCAAAATGGGTTCAACAATTGAAGATGTGTTTTGTGCCGTGAACATCGCCGTGGACATCCAAAAGATAATACCTATCCACACAATGACCGGAAACCAATATTTCATATTATTATTCGAATTCATTTTTCCTCAAACAACACGTAGGGTATTCGCTTCTATTCAAGATACAAAAAAAACATTGGACTTCAGCACTTAATTCTCCCCAAAAAATATTTTTTAAAAACCCGCTTTCATCCGCATTACCGTGCAACCGGAATTTGCTGGAGTCGTTTGTACAACTCAGTTCGCAAATTCATTATAGGCGTACAAAACCCCACTTTGTA
>DATKMP010000190.1:0-7713 GCA_035541775.1 Bacteroidota bacterium
GAGCGGTCATGGCAATAATAACCGGCTGCTGGCTGCGTGGAATCTTTTCGCGAATTCGTTTTGTCGCTTCGTATCCATCCATTTCCGGCATCTGCACATCCATAAAAATTACATCATAGTGATTCTGAATTTCCAACTCGACCGCTGCATAGCCATTGTCAGCGACATCCGCTTCAATGCCCGAAATTTTTAATATGCGTACAATCAATTTTTGATTGATGAGATTATCTTCGACTGCCAGCACCTTCATCGCCGGCAACACCGATGGTTGTATGCGGGACGACGGCGAATGCGACGCTTGCTCCTTTGCTGGCTGCTGTTGCCGGTGTAACGCCTGCGCAATGACATCGTATAAATGTTGGTGATGAATGGGTTTTGTTACCAGCGTAAGAAATGCGGCTTTGGTTGCAGGCAAATCGATATGTTTGCTGCGCGAGACAATGGCAATAATCGGCGTAACATGATATTGCGGATTGGTCCGAATCTGGACAATCAACCGCAAACCACTGTCCGCATCGATTCCATGATCGATAACAAATATTTCATATTGATGCGATGCCGCCATGTATTGCATTGCTGCATCAATGGAATCTGCCGTGTCCACTTCAAAGCCCCATTGCATAATAAGTTTCGATAATTTTTCTCTTCCTTCCGCATGGTCATCCACCACTAACGCATATTTTTTTCCTTGTACCAACGGTTCCACGGCAGCATGATTGTTTTCCTTGGTATCTTTCTTCGCTTTGATGGTAAAATAAAAGGTACTGCCCAATCCGATACTGCTCTCGACCCAAATTTTTCCGCCTAACAGTTCGATACTGCGAGCTGAAATGGCAAGCCCTAATCCCGTGCCGCCGAATTTTCTTGTGGTAGAAGTATCCACTTGCGAGAATGGTTTGAAGAGCCGATTAATTCGTTCTTTCGGAATACCGATTCCGGTATCGTGCACAGAAACCAGCAATTCAATATGTTCGTCCGTTTCCGATTTCCGCGCAACAGTGATGTTGATTTCGCCTTCTCCCGTAAATTTTATTGCGTTACTAACGAGATTGGAAAATATTTGCCGAACGCGTACTACATCCGTGAGAAGAAGAGCGGGCACTTCTGGTTCAATCCAATAATTTAAATCGACCCCTTTTTCTTCCGCCTGCATCGCAAATAATTCCAATGTTTCTTCAATAACCGCACACAGCCGGCATGCATGTTCTTCAATAACAGCTTTGCCTGTTTCAATTTTTGAAAAATCTAAAATATCGTTCAGGATATTCAACAATGCGTCGCCGCTCACCCGAATCGTTTCGATATATTCTCGCTGTTCTTCCGTGAGTGAAGTTTGCAGAAGCAACCCGATCGTACCAAGAATACCGTTCATCGGCGTACGAATTTCATGGCTCATATTTGTTAAGAAATCCGTTTTAGCATTGCTGGCAAGTTCTGCTAAATGTTTTGCGCGTTCTAATTCTTCTTTGGATTGTTTTGCTTCGGTAATATCTTGTGCCACCACCAACACCGACGGTTTTCCACCGTACGACACTTCATGCCAAGAGATGAACACATCGATGATGCTGCCGTCTTTTTTGCGATGTTGTGCTTCTGTGGAATCGAATTGCCTCGTTTGTATAATTTCCAGCGCAGCACGAAGTTGTGAGACATCTTCTTTCACGCGCAAATCCGAAACACGCATCGAAAAAAACTCTTCCTTCGTATATCCATACAATACAAGAGCGGCATCATTCACTTCAAGAAATTTGGATGTTTCGAGGTCGAACACCCACGCAGGCAAGGGCACATTGGCAAACAGAGTTCGGAACCGGCGCTCACTCGATTTTAATTCGATCTCTGCCTCTTTTCTCTCGGTAACATTGTGCACAATCGTCACCAGAACTTCTCGTCCCTCCAGCGGAATCACACTCGCCGAAACTTCGACATCAAGAACACGTCCATCGCGCGCCCGATATTTTCGTTCGGCAATAGTCGCTTGCTGTGTTACGTGAAGCATGTGCATGCGTTGATCAATATTTTCTTTCGCATCGGACACGAAATCATAGACAGATAATCCCCGCAACTCCTCCAGGGAATAACCCATCATACGGGCAAATGCCGGATTGGCATGAATAATTTTCTTCTCTGCTGGATCAGTGAAATAAATTCCTTCTGCCGCATTTTCATACAGTGCATGAAAACGATGTTCGCTTTCTGCTAACTGTTTTTTTACGAAATCCGCCGATGAATAAATTTGTTTTGAGTTAGGTTCCATAGAGTGCGATCATAAACTTTCATGGTGCAAGACGTTCCATACGCCAGCAAGAATCGTTTTTGTGATAACGGATTCGATCGTGAAGTCGTCCCGGCCTTCCCTGCCAGAATTCAAATGATGCGGGCAAGAATTTATATCCGCCCCAGAACTCTGGCAACGGAATTTCTTTTCCCTCATATTTTTTTTGATAATGTTGAAATGCCTGCTCCAATATTTCTCTGCTTTCCAAGACGGAACTTTGTTTCGAAGCCCATGCCCCCAACTGGCTTTTGCGCGGGCGCGTTGCAAAATATTGCTCCGATGCCCGGCGGCTCAATAATTCTGTCGTTCCTTCCAAACGAATTTGCCGTTCCAATTTTTCCCAGTGAAACAATAATGCCGCATGCGGATTCATGACAAGTTCGCGGGCCTTTCGACTTTGATAATTGGTATAAAAAATCAATCCTTCGTGTTCTATTCCTTTATATAACACCATGCGTACAGACGGAATTCCATCGCGAGTTGCAGTTGCTAATGCCATCGCTTCGTAGTTGGGGATGTCGGCAATTTGCGCGTCGTGCAACCATAATCGAAATTGCTCAAAGGGGTCGAGACAAATATTTTTTTTATCCAACGGCCGATTCACCCCCTTAATTATCGGCTTTCCATATCAAGGTACCGGCAATAAAATCGATTTCGTTTTTTCTCTTTCC
The DNA here is from genome assembly GCA_035541775.1 of Bacteroidota bacterium. GTDB lineage: Bacteria > Bacteroidota > Ignavibacteria > UBA10030 > UBA10030 > DATKMP01. Next base: position 2,950 of record DATKMP010000190.1, read on the forward strand.
CTCTGCAATAAAATCTCCATCACAAAGAATAACTTGTCCATCCGATCGTTTCAATGCTATCTTTACAACATGGCAGTGTTTATATTGTTTCAGGGTTTCGATGGATTTTTTAATTTCGTCCGCCGTGTTGCCCAAGACATTGATGTGCCGTGCGGCAAGCTTTTGTCCTTGAGAAGCGCCAAGCATCGATTCCAATAAAGGCGATCCATTCAGCAACTCTCCTTTATTGTTCACAACGACCGAAACGACATTCTTCATGTCCGCAGAAACGAAATTTTGTTCACGCTGCGGAACCTCCTGGCTCATGGATGTTGGTTTCGTCAATTCTCGCTGCGTGCCCCATGCACGCACGAGGCATTTGTTCTCGATCATTCCGATCACATTGTTGATAAACCAATGTTCTTTGCCAAACTTGTCCACCACGGAGAGTTCTGTATTCACTAATTTATACCCGTTGCGGATAAATGCTGCGATCAATTTTGCGTTTTGCGGAGCATTCATTGCGATAAAATCGTGAAGTTTTACTTGCCGCAATGAATTTGCAGAATCATATCCGTACATTTTTGCCAACGCATCGTTGCATTCGCCAATAAAACTCCGTTCAAAGATTAATCGCACTTGTTCTTCCACAGGTAAGGCGGTCGAAATCGGCTCTTCGGCTTCAATACACCAAATCGCTTCCATGCTTTGCTGAATAAACGCGCGATAGCGTTCCTCGCTCAACTGCAATGCTTCCTGCGCTTGCTGTTGTTCCGTAATATCTCTCATCGTGCCTTCATAGTACAATACTTCTCCCATTTTATTCCGAACTAAACGCGCATTTTCTAACACCGTAATGATGGTGCCGTCTTTTCGGCGCATTTTCAATTGCGCATTTTTTACATTGCCTTGTCGATGAAGTATTTCTAAAAATTGGTCGCGTTCATTTTGATCGGCATATAAATCTTTTTCGACATTCAACAGTATGACTTCTGCTTCCGATTGATACCCTAAGATCTGAAGGACAGCGGGATTGACGGTAAGAATATCGCCATCTGGCGTCGTTTGATACACGCCATCCATCACATTTTCAATAAGCGAACGATACTTTGCTTCCGAAACACGAATGAACTGCTCCGCTTTTCTGCGTTCGGTAATATCGCGCATCACTACCTGGATTGCTTGCTGCCCATTCCATGTGAATGGCATCGCCGCGACTTCAGCTTCAAAAATAGTCCCGTCGAACCGAAGAAATTTTTCTTCGATGACAGGCATCTTCAGTCCTTCATCATGCATACGTTGAACACGATCCAGGACTTTGATTTTATAATCGGGATGGACGAAATCGACAATAGAACGATTCATCACTTCATCGATCGATTTGGCACCAAACGCACGAAGCGTTGCACTATTCGCAAACACTACTTGGCCTTTAATGTGAACGATCGTGGGATCGGGAGAAAGTTCGATCAGCGAACGGTAGCGTTCTTCACTTTCGCGCAACGATTGTTCCACTTGCTTCCGTTCGGTGATGTCGCGGGAAATGCCCATCACGCCAATGGTTTCCCCTTGAGAATTTTTAAGGACAGATGACGACAGCAGACATGGAAACGACTTTCCATTTTTTCTTCGATTGGTAATTTCTCGAATACATCGTCCGTCTTTGACTGTGATATTATGGACCATGGTGCTTTCTTCTAAATCAGCATACAAAATATTGACATGCTGCCCGATCACCTCTTCCGCTGTGTAGCCGAAGGTCTCTTCGGCAGCATGATTAAACTCGGTGATGATCCGATTTTGATCGGAAGCAATGATCATATCCAGCGAACTATTAATAATACTTTTGGAATAATCTTGCGCTGCTTTCAACCGTTCTTCTGCCCGCTTGACTTCCGTAATATCCCGCGAAGTACCCATATATCCGATTTTTTCTCCGCGAGCATTTTGTAAAATCGCAGAAGAAATGAGGCATGGAAATATTTCGCCATTCTTCCGTTTGTCCAGCACTTCATAAATACCATGGCCGTTACTGTTCACAGTTTGATTGACCGACGATCCCACAGAAGCATCGGCGTACAATATATTGATATGCTGGCCGAGCACTTCTTCTTTTTTATAGCCGAACGTCTCTTCCGCTGCTTTATTAAACTCAATAATCTTTCTATCCAAATCGACAGCGATAACCATATCTAACGAACTTTCGACGATACTCCGCGCATAATCTTGTGATGTTTTCAGCGCTTCCTGAGCACGTCGGCGTTCCGATACATCTTGAAAGACCAAAACGACTCCGACCGTTTTGCCATGTTCATCTTTAATCGGAGAAGCATTTTCATCCACCGGTGTTTCTCTGCCATCACGCGAAATAAGAACGGCATGATTTTTCAACACGGCAGCGATTTTATTTTTCAAGATTTGTTCTACGGGGTTGCTCGATTTCGGTTTCGATAGCTCTTCTTTGGTCCGAAAGACTTGCAACAGATCCTCTCCTGCAGCTTCGCTCAGTTTCCATCCGGTGAGCGATTCGGCTGCGGTATTCATAAATTTAATGGCGCCATTCGTGTCTGTTGCAATCACTGCTTCGCCGATACTGCGCAACGTTGTGCCATACCACGTTTCATTTTCTTTAAACCGCCGTTCAATTTCAGCTCGGTACAAAGCCATCTCAATCGTGGTATGTAATTCGCGTTCTTCAAAGGGCTTGAGAACATACCCGAAGGGTTCTGTGGCACTCGCACGGCGGAGCGTATCGTTATCTGCATACGCGGTCAAATACACGATGGTGGTATGATACCGCAATCGTAATTCGTTGGCGGTTTGAATGCCGTCCATCTCGCCCTTGAGACGGACATCCATAAGAACCAAATCGATCATGGTCGTTGCCGCTTTTCGCAATGCTTCTTCTCCTGTCGCAGCGATACCAATGACATCATAACCAAGATTGAGGAGGCGCTTTTGTAAATCTTTGGCGACAATCGCTTCATCTTCGACAATTAATATTTTGGGATTCGGCATAAGAGTTCCATTCATTTTGAACTGCGTTCTTTAAAAATTAATTGTACATGGGTGCCCGTCGTGTTCAGGATGTGCAAGCTTCCGCCAAGTTGCCCCGCCAACGTCCGCACCAATTCCCACCCCAACGAGTGGGATGCGGTTTCAGGATGTGCATCAAACCCGATTCCATCATCGACCACGCTCAATCGTATAGTTTTGGGATCGATATGCACCATCGAAACAAAAACTTTGCCGGACCGATTATTCGGAAATGCATGTTTTAAGGAATTCGAAACCAATTCTCCCACAATCAAGCCACATGGAATTGCCGTATCGATATCAAATTCCAATTTTGCAATATCAATTTCATATTCGATAGCCGCCGGCGATGTTTTGTACGTTTGAAATAAACTTGCAACCAACGATTGTACATATTCGCCGAAATCGATACGGGCAAGATTGGACGATTGATATAATTTTTCATGTAACAGCGCCATCGCCCTGACACGATTTTGGCTTTGTCGAAACAGTTCCCTATCATAGGCATCATGTAAATAATCCGACTGGAGATTCAACAAGCTGGAAATAATTTGCAAATTATTTTTTACACGGTGGTGAATTTCTTTCAGCAGAACTTCTTTTTCCGAAAATGCTTCGCGGATTTGTGTTTCCGATTTTTTTCGCTCCGAAATGTTCGCCAACGCGCCATCATAATAGATGACCGCACCTTTCGGCGAGCGCGTAACGCGGGCATTATATTCAGCCCAGACACTTGTTCCATCGTATCGCTTCAGTTCCAATTCCATTTCCCGTACAACATCATACACTTCGACAAGTGCCTGCCACTTTTTCCGATCAGCAGGGCGAACATAAAATTCATAGGCATTTGTGTGCAAGAGAACATCTCGGTCGGGATAACCTAAAAGCTGGACCATCGCCGGATTTACACGTAACATTTTTCCTTCCGGTGTTGACCGGAACAATCCGATGGGAACATCTTCAAACAACCGGTAATAGATTTCTTCCGAATCCTTGACACTATCATACAATCCGCTGAATGGCTGTCGGCACCGCATCGACAAAATACTTTGTGCAATGTGATTGGATAAAAAATTATAGAAATCTATTTCATCTTGCACGAACGTATGAAAAAGATTTGAATATTCAATCTGCAATATTCCCATCACAACGCTGCCCGTCGTCAAGGGAAATGCGGCGACGGATTTTATTTGCGTCGCATCGTTGCTCGCAAAATTTACTATATCGGACATTCTGCAATCATGAATAATCACAGGAACGCTCGTCTGGAAACATCGTTCGGTAACGCTGTTGGCTGCCGAACCGGATACATCGTCAGTGAAGGACACTTCCGCATTCGTTCCCTGATGCAATAACATGTTGGTGTGCACATCCCGAAGAAAAATTTTTGCTTGATCTGGCCCGCAATGACGCGGTATCAGTTCCTCTATGGTCCGAACAATCGATCCTACATCTTCGGCTGTTAAAACCGTTCGATAAAAATCCGTAAGAAGCTGAATGTGTTGATGTGCATACTGAAGCGACGCGCGAGTTTGCTCTACCTCGCACGCCCATTGATCTATGGTCTGCGCATAGCGTTCAAGAATCAACCGCCACTGCTGCTCGGTCTCCGGCAACAGTGCTGCTATGTGCCGCAGTTCTGGACTTTCTATTTCATGTGAAGATGTGTGTTCAGCCATCCATCGTTCTCGGAATCTTTTGAACGCTGTAATTTGTTTCAATATACTCAGCAACAAGAGGAAAGGCAAC
>DATKMP010000191.1:0-3570 GCA_035541775.1 Bacteroidota bacterium
CGGAAAAAAAGTTTATCTATATTTTGAAATTTATGCACGTGTCAAACTCGATTCCGTTGCGTTGATGCTGTATGCATTGAATGAAAAAAACGACACACTCCTGTTGCAAAAAAAAACAATGCTGCTGAACGGAACGACCACACAATCGATCTGGGAATTGCCCGATATGCTGCTGCCGGTTTCGAAAACGAAATTGATGCTTCACGCATATTCCTTCCAGCACGACAGCGGTGGCAGCATCATGCACGCGCAGACTTCGAAAAATCTTGTAGTTCATCTGAAGAATTTACCATTGACCATCAGCGATCTTGATAAAGCGATCGAGCAACTTCAATACATCGCAAAAGAAGACGAGATCGATCATATTCGTGAGGCATCGACATCACCGGAAAAAGAAAAACGATTTTTAGAATTTTGGCAAAAACATAATCCCGATCCCGTTTCCCCGACAAACAGTTTGATGGAAGAATATTACACGCGTGTTGCGTATGCCGATAAGCACTTTTCACAATTCGGCGTCGGCTGGAAATCGGATATGGGAATGATCTTCATTATATTCGGAGCGCCGGAAGAAGTTGAGCGCCACCCATTCAATGCCGATGAAAAACCATATGAAATTTGGTATTACTATAATCTTGGGCGCCAATTTATTTTTATCGATCACAACGGCTTTGGCGATTATCGTCTCCAATATCCAACGACGGACTTGTGGGGACGAATCTATTGAATTCGCCGGCGCTGTGGATAGCGTGGATGTGCACGGGAAGGATTTGGTTTCGAATCGCACCGTTTGTCTGTTTGATGATTTTTTGTTCCATGCTTGGCGCGCAGTCGCAGCCCGTCATTCGCGCTGTGCAAATCGTCGGCAATCGTCATTATTCTGTTTTTCAATTGATGAGTGCGATGCAGATAAAACCACTTGGGCGATATGATGAAACGATGATGACGAAAGACCTTCAAGCGATAGAAGGAATGTACCGCAGCGACGGCTACTTGCAGGCTCGGACGGATTCTGTGCACGTTGAACGTGATTCGCTTGCCAACGATGTTGCATTAACATTTTATATTTCTGAAGGCAAGCATTTCGTTGTGCGCGCCATAGAATTTTCCGGCAATAAAATATTTACAAACAAGGCATTGCTCGAATGGATGGAAGTGCGTGAAGGAAATAGCTTTTCGTCCTCCGCCCTTGAACACGACCTTCATTCGATTCTTCAGCAATATGAAAAAGCAGGATATCCGCTTGCAAGTGTGCGTGTAGAAAATATTGTCCGCACAGACACTGCCGATGAAATTGCGATGCGCATTCAAATAGCGATCAAGGAAGGGAGAACGGTTACCATTTCCGGCTTGCGTGTCGAAGGGAATACTTCAACGAAGACCGAGGTGATCACGCGCGAAGCACGGTTGCATCCGTCTGAGCAATACGATGGCGATTTGCCGGAACGCATCAAAAGCCGATTGATGCGGCTGCAATTGTTCAGCAGCGTTTCCACACCGGAATTATATTTTGATGAACGCGACAGCGCCGGACTCTCGGTGAAAGTTGCAGAAGGAACTTACAACAGTTTCGACGGCGTGCTGGGCTACGTGCCCGCGAACGGTACAAACACAAAAGGGTACGTCACCGGATTGGTCAACGTATCGTTCCGGAATTTATTCGGATCGGGAAGAAGGTTAAGTGCGCGTTGGTACCAAGAAAACATCAGCACACAGGAAGTGGAATTCCATTACATGGAACCATGGATTGCGTCGCTGCCGCTGAACGGGCAATTCGGATTTTTTCAGCGCAAACAGGATTCCACCTATATTAAAATGCAATACGATCTTATGGCCGAGTGGATGCTGCTGGAAGAATTTTCCATCAGCGGATCGTTCTCGCAAACGGATGTGACGCCGACGGAAGGATACGGCCGTTCCGTGCTTGCCGCAAGCGCTACAACGAGCGGCGGCGTTGCCATCCAATATGATTCGCGCGACAATAGTACCGCACCGACACAAGGAATCGTTTATTCTACCCAATATCAATCTGGCAGAAAATCCATCAAGCATATGGCAGCCGGCGGCGACAGCATAGTAACGTCAACGCAGCGCGTGCTACTCGATCTAAAATATTATCGCACCCTCTGGTACCGCAACATTCTCGCGTCGGAATTGCACGTGCGAGATTTTAGTGCAAGCGATATCGATCAGAGCGATTTGTTTCAGCTCGGTGGTGCAACCACGCTGCGCGGATACCGCGAGGGACAATTTCTCGGTTCGCGCCTTGTGTGGTCGAATTTTGAATACCGCATCCTTATGGCAGCGCAATCGTACGTTTTTGGTTTTATCGATGTCGGTTACATCGTACAGCCCGCCATTGCATCGATCGGCCTCGAAGCATCTGAGCAAACAAAAGTCGGATACGGCGTCGGCGTGCAATTGGATTCCGGCATCGGCTTGATCGGCGTGAGCATAGCGCTTGGCGAGGGCGACACATTTAGCACAGCAAAACTTCATATCAGGTTAAACAATGCGTTCTAAAAGGTTCAAAGCATATTTTCAACTCAGCCGTCCGGTCAATGTGCTGATGGCATTCGCTGCCGTCGCTGTCGGTTGCTGGATTGCCGGTGCGCGCATCGGCGATGCCATTCATGTTTTTCTTGCTGCGGTATCGGTTGCCCTTGTTGTTGCATCGGCAAATGCCATCAATGATTTCTTTGATCTGGAAATCGACCGCATCAACAAACCGGAGCGTCCGTTGCCGAAGGGAATACTTGCGCCGCGCGATGCACTGCGCATGTGGTTTCTCTGTGCGCTTGCCGCGATGATCCTCAATGCATGGATAGGAAGAATTGCGCTTGCTATGATCATTGCCGCGGTCGTTGTGCTGTACTGGTATTCGGCGTACTTCAAACGCACCGCGCTGCTCGGCAATATCCTTGCCGCAGGCATCATTGCGTGGATGATTTTTCTCTACAGCGGTGTCGTTGCCGGCAATCTTGAACGCTCGATTGTTCCGGCGCTCTTCGCATTTCTTTCCAACTTCGGACGCGAACTCATCAAAGACGTAGAAGATCTCGATGGCGACCGTGCAGCGAATGCGAACACACTGCCGGTGCGGTACGGTATTGCATCTGCACGATGGTTCTTTGCCGGCGCGATGATGATGTTGATCATCACAACGATTGCCGCCATCGTACTGCATCTCTATAATTTATTTTTTACGGTTTTTGTCGTGCCGGTAGATGGCTGTGTGCTCGTGGCGAGTATCGCCGCGTGGCGTTCTTCTTCGTCGCAGGCAATGCACCGTATCAGTACGTTGTTAAAGATTTGTATGGTAATGGGACTGCTGGGAATAATGTTTGGATCGGTAATGTAAGAATATCATATTTTAGGAAACCTCAAAAACAAAAAACGTCATAACAAGTTGCAGTGAAATCGAAGCGAAGCAATCTTCGTGATCGTGCAACATAACGGTGAGATGATTTCGCTCCGTTCGCAATGCCGATCGATCCATAAATTTTTAAAAGGCACGCGGAGCAAAAAATGAGTGACGTACACCCCAAGGTATCCGCAAGGACTAACGGC
>DATKMP010000192.1:0-5577 GCA_035541775.1 Bacteroidota bacterium
ATGGGTTTGCGTTCCGGCACTATGGATTCAATCGAATCGGTCATTTTAAATCTGTGTCCTTAGCATTTTGTGCACGCTGCAAAACGCGGAGGTAACGAATAATAGCCCAGCGTTCTTCCGGCGAAAGCTGCGGTGCATAACTCGGCATTGCGTTTTGTCCTTCGGTGATGACATGATAAATTCTTCCGTCCGGCCAATTGCGCACTTTATCGGAATGCAGCGTCGGCGGATTGGGAAATTGTCCCTGCAATCGGCTGTCGCCGCGCGCATAATCTCCATGACATGGACTGCAGAATGTTAAAAATTTTGCTTTGCCTTTTTCTAAAACAGCTTTTGTCGTCGGAAGCGGATTGAACAACTTCTTTGCCGCTTCATCCGGTTTACCGCTGTAAGGATATGGCATCGTTTCGCGCGATACCGTTCCATCGACGGGTCTTCGCATGCCGCTTCCGTCTTTGAACAGTGAACTCGGCTGCTGTGCTTTCAACTTCGGCTGTTCCATCATCCACGTGAATGGCTGCATGAACAGTAATTTATTCAGCGTAAAATATGTCGCTGCAGAAGTGCACAATGCGATCACCACCAGCACGCCGATAAATTTTAGATCGAATAAGTTGTGTTCGTGATCGAATTCTTCCGGAAGAAAATAAATTGATGTAATTTCTTTTCCTCCGATAGATTGTAAAAATTCCGTCACCGTCTTCTCATCAAACTTCGGATCGTCGGCTTGAACACTGATTCCGTACTTGTCGGCAGAGACCGCTTTCATATACGGCGTATCATGCAGCGGATGTGCATTGTTTGGAAATTTAAAATAGAACACGATCATTGTGATTGTTGATAGAACCGACGCAAGCAAGACGGTAAGCTCGAACGAGACAGGAACAAATGCCGGCCATGACCAAAACGGTTTGCCGCCGATGACGAGCGGATAATTCGACAATGTCACCCACGATATAAAGGTGATTGCCGACAGCGCTCCGAGCAAACCAAACACAAACGCAAAGTATCCGACTTTCGAAGTTTTCAACCGCATTGCACGATCCATTCCGTGAACGGGATATGGCGTGTGCACATCGAATTTTGTGAACCCGGCTTCGGTGACACGTTTTGCTGCGTGAAGAACCTCATCCGGTGAATCGAATAATGCCGTGAGAGCGTACAATGAATTCATTCATGCCTCCCCGGTTGTGCATTCGGCATAACCGATTTTATTTCCGCCATTGAAACAGACGGCAAGACACGGACAAATAGAAGCACCAGTGTAAAAAATAATCCGAAGCCAAGAGCAAGGATTCCAAAATCATACAGTGTCGGCGAAAAATGTCCCCAGCTGGAAGGCAGAAAATCTCGCGACAGCGAAGTTACAATGATGACGAATCGCTCGAACCACATTCCGACATTCACCAATATACCGATTACCAGCATCACGGGAATGCTGGTCCGGATTTTTTTAAACCAAAATCCCTGAACAAAAAAAACATTGCATGAAACCATAATCCAGTATGCCCAGGCGTACGGGCCAAGCGCGCGATTTAAAAATACAAATCGTTCAAATTGTCCGCCACTGTACCATGCCATAAAAAATTCCATGGCATACGCATAACCGACCATGCTGCCGGTCGCAAGCATAACCTTGTTCATGTTTTCCAGATGTTTGAGTGTGATGATGTGTTCGAGCTTGAACATTTTGCGCAGAATGATCAACACATTTTGCACCATCGCAAAACCGGAGAAGACAGCGCCGGCGACGAAATACGGAGGAAAAATTGTCGCATGCCAGCCCGGAAGTACGGAGACAGCAAAGTCAAAACTCACAATCGTATGTACCGACAGTACGAGCGGTGTCGCGAATCCGGCGAGTATCAGATACATGCGCTCATAATGCGTCCAGTGTCGGTTGGAAAATCTCCATCCCAGACTCAACACCGAATAAATAATTTTCTTGTACTGATTTGTTGCGCGGTCACGCAGCGTTGCAAAGTCCGGAATCAATCCGAGATACCAGAACACAAACGATACGGTGAAATAGGTCGAGACGGCAAATACATCCCACACGAGCGGCGAAATAAAATTAATCCACAATCCATGTTGATTCGGATACGGAAACAAATATCCGGCAAGCCACACGCGACCGAGATGTGCAACCGACACAAACATACCCGCACACATCACGGCAAAAATAGTCATCGCTTCTGCAAACCGCGCAATGGCATTCCGCCAGCGCTGCCGCATAAGAAATAAAATCGCAGAAATCAACGTGCCTGCATGGCCGATGCCGACCCAGAATACGAAATTCGTGACATCGAATGCCCACGCCACCGGTTGATTAAATCCGGCAACACCGAGACCTTTCAACTGAATAATTGTAATTGCAAATGCGCCGAAGCTCAACACGGCTAGCGCAACAGCAAAAGCTATCCACCATCGTCTCGAAGGAAAACGATTCAACGGCGCTTCAATAGCAAGATCGATTTCCGAAAGAGCAACGGGCCACGAAGTCACCGGAGGTTCTTGCGCGTAATCTTGCACCAATTGTTCGTTTTGTGTTTCGTGAGTCATAATTTATGTGTTTCGAAGTTTTGCAAGATACGTGACGTTCGGGCGAACATTCAGTTCTTCCAGTACATGATATCCCAGTGCATGAGTTCGATAGGTTGAAATTTCAGAATGCTGATCGTTCATATCGCCGAACACAATTGCCGTCGCGGGACATGCTTCCTGGCATGCAGTTTTAACATCAGCGCCCTTCAAATCTTCTCCGCGCTCAATAGCATGCTGCCGTGCTTCCATAATTCGCTGAATGCAGAATGTGCATTTTTCCATCACACCGCGGGAGCGCACGGTCACTTCCGGATTGTGTACAAGATCGGCGATAGGCTGTTCATAAAATCCATCGGCAAATCCGTCACGCCAGTTGAAAAAATTAAAACGCCGCACTTTATACGGGCAGTTGTTTGAACAATATTTTGTACCGACGCAGCGGTTATACACCATCTGATTCAATCCATCCGGACTGTGATTGGTTGCAACGACGGGGCAGACATTTTCGCATGGAGCATTATCGCACTGCTGGCACAACATCGGCTGGTGACTGATGGATGGATTCGTTTCCGTTCCGGAATAATAGCGATCGATCCGCAGCCAATGCATTGCGCGTCCGTGCGACGCTTGTTCTCTGCCGACGACTGGTATATTGTTTTCGACGTTGCAGCCCGCAACACAAGCATTGCACCCGATACATTTATTGAGATCGATGGCCATCGCCCACTTGACGCCTTTGTATTCCACTTCTTTTGCGATGCTGAACAGTTCGGTTTTTTCGTTGCGAAGAAAATTCGGATTGCTCCGGAATTCATCAACCGTTCCTTCGCGGATAATATTTCTTTTCAGATGAAGGTCTTTCAAAAATTCATCTTCAAATGCATGAAATTCCTGCGTCATCACTAATGGATGATTGCCAGACGCTTTCGAGATTGTAACATTTGTTAATAATTTTTCCCCATCAAAAAAATCTTTTGTATATAACGATTGAAGATTGAATCCGACATTGTTTCCAACTGGACCAGCAGCAGTTCGGCCATATCCAAGCGCGATAGAAATTGTATTATCTGCCTGTCCGGGCTGAACAAGTACGGGCAGAGTAACAGAACCGGCGGACGACTGAATAGTGATGAGATCGTTGGTGGCAACACCCATGCTTTGTGCCGTCTGAGAAGAAATCGCCGCATAATTATCCCAGACCACTTTCGAAATCGGATGCGGCAATTCCTGAAGCCAACCATTGTTTGCAAATGTACCGTCGCTTAAATAATAGCTGTTCGTTAGAACGACGGTTGTGCCGGTTACTGCTTCAAAAGAAATTTTCGATACGGATTGTTTGTTGAATGCTTTCGGCGCCTCGAACGTTTCATCAAACTCGACAACGCCGTCATGCAATGATGAATACCAAAAAGTTTTAAAATCGACGGGAAGTTTTAATCGTGGATAGATGTCCGACTGCCAGCGATTCATCAGAAATTCATGATAAATCGTTTCTTTAAATTCGCCGCCGTTCACCCAGTGCAGCAAGACCGCTTCTTTCTGACGCGTGTCGTACAGCGGAGCGATCACCGGCTGCTGCAGCGAATAAATTCCGCTGCGAATATTGAAGTCGCCCCATGATTCGAATGCATGATGAATCGGCAGCACAAAAGTACAAGCTTGCGAAGTTTCGTTTTCAGATTCGGCAAGCATCACAGACAGCGAGACAGATTTTAACGCCGCTTCATATCCATATACCGACGGTAAATGATACACAGGATTGGAATCGACATGAATGACCACTGAAACTGTTCCGGCGTTCATACCGGCAACAAGATTTTTAAATTCTTCGGATGAAGACAACGGCAAAATTTCGACTGCAGCTTTGTTTTTATCGTACAACGCATGATTACCAAGCACATCATTTAAATAATGAACAGCGATGTGCACCGGTTCCGGTAAAACATTTCCCGCAATGACTATCGATTGTCCGCGATGCTGACGAAGATCGGAAATGATATTTTGAAGAACTTCAATCGAAAGATGGTGTTTAACAGAAAATTCCTTCATCGACAACGCAGAAGAAAATCGCTCGCCGCCAAGTTCTGCAATCAACGTCGAAACAAATTCCAGTTGAGCATCAGGCCGCAAGCGCAATCGATAATCCGCATTTGCGCCGGTAAGACTCATCGTCGCCTCAACACAATAAAGCCGATTGAACTCGGAAGATTTCATGACATCGCGATGGTCGGTAAACTCGCGGATTTGCTCCATCACCGAACCTTCTGTGCCGAGAAAATCGGATTCCAGCGCGAGTACTATTTTTGCTTTTGCCCAATCGATAACAGGCAATTGTTTCGAGCCGTAACACGCAAACCATGCGTGTTTTCTGTTTTCATCGTTAAACAATTGATACGAATAAATTTTTGCTGTCGGATATCGATGAACGAATTCATCCAGAACTTTTTTTGTCGTAGGAGAATGAATTCCGCGAGTGACAACGGCAATTTCTTTTCCGTTTTGCGATGCATTTTGAAGACGGTGTACGATCTCCGCGTCGACGTCGTTCCATGCAATTGCGACAGATTGAGCACCGTGCTTCGGCGTGCGCAAACGATGCGGATCATACAAATTCAGAATACTTGCCTGCCCCTTGGCACAAATTTTTCCGCGATTAATCGGATGATCCGGATTGCCGTCCACTTTAATAGGACGTCCTTCCCGCGTTTTAATAAGAATACCGCAAGCTTGTTCGCATCCCGAACAAGTTGAAGCGTAATGATTCGGAACGCCGGGAGTAATGCCTTCCGGTTTTTTTACATATGGAATAATTTCGCCTCTGTCGCGATAATCGCTGCACCCTGCGGCAGCAAACGCAGCCGATGCGGCAAGCAATGCTAAAAATTGTTTCCGCGACATTGCCGACATGTTCGATGGATCGAATGCATCCGTAACTCCTTCTGCGAATTCATCTGTGCGATCGTGATGCACTTTTTCCTCTGGTTGTCGATCTATCGAATCATCGGCCATCGTCATCACACTTTTTTATTTTCT
>DATKMP010000193.1:0-7769 GCA_035541775.1 Bacteroidota bacterium
GAAGTGGAGAACGGCTGAGAAAGCATTATCCAAATTTCAAATTCATTCAACTGGCAACTAATACGGGATATGCTGCCGGCAATAATGTTGGAATAAGTTATGCATTGGAAAATAGTGCTGATTATGTCCTTGTCCTTAATAATGATGTTATTGTCGAACCAACATTCCTTGAACCGATGGTTGAAATGGCTGAACATGATACTCATGTCGGTATAGTAACGTGTAAAGTTTATTACTGGAATTCTACTGATAAAATCTTTTCTGCTGCTGGAAAGATGAATCGATGGATATGTAGTGGTGTAAACAAGGGCAGCCATTTAAAACATTGGCAAAATATTGAAAAACCGTGTTTAACTGATTTTGCATGTGGAGTGCTTCTATTAATGCGAAGATCAATGTTAGGAGAAGAAGGTCTGTTTGACGAAAGATATTTTATGTACTTTGAAGATGTAGAATATTCTGGTCGAATTAATCGTGATTATAAAATAGCTTATACCCCATTTGGCGTAGCGTATCATAAAAGTGGCGGTGGGGTTAAATGGAACTCGTATAGTGAATTGTATCTTTATTACCATACGCGGAATCGATTTTTAGTTTATCAGAATGAAAATATTTATTATAAAATATATGTATTACTATTTTCATTTAGTATTTCATTAGTGAAATCATTGGCTATTGGCATCAATCTGTTAAGAAATGCTAATAAGACTCTGAAGCAATTGCGATCATTATGGTCAGGATTCAATCAGGGAATAAAGGTTTTTATGAATGGGTATTAAAATAAATATATTTAACTCACATCAATCTTCTTCCAAAAAAGTTTGGCTTGTGACGGAATACTATTATCCCGATGAACAAGCAACAGGATATCTTATGGCTAAGCTTTCAGAAGGATTATGCCATGAGTTCCCAATTGGTGTGTTTTGCCGCGTCGCTCACCGAAAAGGATATAACCAATGTCATTATCAGATTCCAGAAAATCAGATTGATATTCGAAGAGTATGGTGTTTAAATTTTCAAAAAGATATTTTATTTTTCCGGATCCTAAATATTTTAATGCTAACTATCGCAATTATTATAAAAATGTTATTTACCGTTCATCGTGACGATACTGTGATTGCGGTTACGACTCCACCGACGCTTCCGTTTATTAGCCTTTTTATAACTCTGCTTAAACGAGCTAAGTTAATTGTATTAGTGCACGATACCTATCCTGAGGCACTAATTGCAACAGGATTTTTAAAGCAATCAGATATTATTTTCAAATTATTCCAATCTTTGACTAATATTTTATATCATTATGCAGAATCAATTGTTGTTATTGGACGGGATATGAAGGATAGGATTATTACTGCTTATCCCCGTCTGAATAATAAAGTAATCATTATACCTAATTGGGTCGATGTAAAAGAGATTGTTGTAATGAAACGGTCTGAGGTAGGTTTATTATCACAACTTGGACTGCAAGATAAATTTGTTATAGGTTATCTTGGAACACATGGCCGTACCCATGATATAGAATTACTTATAGAGTCTGCTATAGCTCTTTCTGGTAGTAAGGATATTCATTTCCTATTTATAGGTAATGGGGCAAAAAAAAAATGGCTTGATGATTATATTCGTAAAAATCATTTGTTAAATATAACGAGTCTTCCGTATCTTAGTTATAGGAAACAATCCGAAATGCATAATGCTTGTGATATTTCTGTAATAACATTTAGACAACAGATGATAGGTGTTTCTGTACCTAGTAGAATGTATAATATGATGGCTGCGGGGAAACCTATTCTGGCAATAACAGAGAAAAAATCAGAGTTGGCGATGGTTGTCGAAGAAGAAGACATTGGGTGGGTAATAACGACGCATAATGTACAAGATATTGTAAATTGTATTATCGATATTAAAAATCATTCAACGATACTTGAAAATATGGGAAAACGCGCAAGAAGAGTTGCAGTGGAAAAATATTCATTTGAAAAAGTAATAGAAAATTATAAAAACCTAATATATAATCACTTATGAAAACCATTCTTATTGTAGCCGGCACGCGGCCCGAAATTATTAAAACAGCACCCATAGTGCTTGAAGCACAAAAACGAAAAAATGAATTTAAAACATTTTACTGTCTCACAGGACAGCATAAAACGATGGCAATGGAGGCATTATCAATCTTCGGCATTCAACCGGATGATGATCTTTCTATTATGCGTCCGAATCAAACTTTGAACGATATTTGTGAAGCGATTTTTTCAAAACTTCCACCGGTCATCGCCAAAGTGAAACCGGACGTTTTAATGGTGCAAGGTGATACAACGACTGCGGCTATGGCGGCATTAGTTGCTTTTAATCTGAAAATCGATGTTGCTCATATTGAAGCCGGTTTGCGAACATATGATATGACTGCTCCGTACCCGGAAGAGTGCAATCGTCGATTAATCGGCGTTGTCTCGAAGTATAATTTTTGCCCGACCGAAGCATCGCGGAAAAATTTGCTGAAGGAAAATGCCGACGTAAAAACGTTGTTCGTTACGGGCAATACCGTTGTTGATGCATTGCGCTATTTGCGGGAGCATCAATCGTTGGACAATGTCCATTCCATTGCGCCGCAATTACGAACACCCTATGTGTTGGTCACTGCTCATCGCCGTGAAAGCTTTGGGGGCGGATTTGAAAATATTTGCCGAGCACTGAAAGATGCAGCAACGACATATCCGCAGTATGATTTTATTTATCCCGTGCACTTGAATCCTAACGTACAAGCGCCGGTCAACGCAATGCTTGGCAATGTTTCTAATGTCCATCTTGTCGCGCCGATGCCGTACTTGCAATTGTTGACACTGTTGAAGAATTGCGCGTTCGTTTTGACAGATTCCGGTGGTATTCAAGAAGAAGCGCCGACGTTTGGAAAACATTGTATTGTCTTGCGCGATGTGACAGAACGCATGGAAAGCGTCGATCTTGGAATGTCGGAATTGGTCGGAGCGCATTACGAGAAGATCATGGCAGCCGTCAATCGTACCATGCAACGCATACCGATTTATTCTGAAGGACAGAACCCGTACGGCGACGGACATACTTCCAAAAAAATTCTTGATATTTTAGCACAACAATAACGTATGAAAAAATATCGCGAACATCTTATTTCCCTTGTTGCCGATATCATGAGCATCAATCTGGCTTATCTTGTGTACTATGGTCTTCGTATGTACACTGATTTGGTGCCATACATCATCAAACCGGATTTTACTCTTCCTATGGTCATACTAACGCTCTATTGGTTATTATGGTTTGCACTCTTCGGCATGTTTCGTTCATGGTACTACCAAACACAAATCGACGAACTCATCAATATTATTCGCACAACTTTTATTGGGGGATTGATACTGTTCTTCTTCCTCTTCAATGGTAACAGCAGTATTCTCGGCATTTCTCACTCACGTCTATTACTCGTCGGTTATTGTGCCTTACTATTTCTTTTTGTTTGCAGCGGACGTTTTTGGGTGCGTGGATTAAAACGGCGATTGGTCCTTGCAGGGATCGGCGTGAAAAATACTTTGATTGTCGGTTGGTCAAAGAAAGCATTTCAGCTATGTGATATGGTGCAACAAAGCCCTGTTTTCGGAAACAAACTTATCGGGTTTGTCGATCCCTTTCCTGCAAAAGAAAAACATAAAGGGAAACATACGTCATATCATTCTATTCCGCTTATTGGTAACGCAAATGAATTACCTTTCCTTATTAAAAATAATAACGTGGAGGAAATCTTGATTGGATTAGATTCTACACAACATGAACAGTTATCGGATATTATGCAGCATTGCGATACGCACATTGTTCATATTAAAATTATGCCGGATATGTATGATATTGTTAGCGGTCAGGCGCGTATCAGTTCGCTTTCCGGTATGCCGTTGATGGAAGTACGCCCGCAACTGATGATGCCTTGGGAAGAATCGGCAAAACGCATTTTGGATGTTGCAGTTTCTGCAGCGATATTATTTCTTGGTTTACCGATTTGGCTATTCGTTGCGCTGATTATCAAAATGGATTCTCGAGGCCCTATATTGTACAAACAGATGCGCGTAGGGAGAAATGGAGAGCATTTTAAGATGTACAAGTTTCGCTCGATGCGTTCCGATGCAGAAAAAAAGTCGGGGCCCATTTGGGCGGGCAGAAATGATCCGCGCGTTACTCGCAGCGGATGGCTGCTTCGGAAAACACATTTAGATGAAGTGCCGCAATTTATCAACGTGCTGATCGGCGATATGAGTCTTGTCGGCCCGCGTCCGGAGCGTCCATTTTTTGTGGAGAAATTAAAGAAAGAAATTCCGTTGTATAATCATCGACATCGCGTACGCCCGGGAATCACCGGCTGGGCTCAAGTGAAACATAAATACGATGAAAGTGTAGAAGATGTGCGCATGAAGATCAAATACGATTTATTCTATATCGAAAATATTTCATGGCGCATGGATATAAAGATATTATTGAATACTTTATATGTGATGGTAACAGGAAAAGGACACACATAATGATGAAATCGATTCAAATGGTCGATGTTGTCGGCCAGTATAAAAAAATTCAACCCGAAATTGAAGCTTCGGTACATCGCGTTCTTGAATCGGGGCAGTATATTCTCGGGAAAGAAGTTGCTGAGTTTGAAAAAGAAATTGCAGCATATTTGCATGTACATTATGCCGTGGGCTGCGCTTCCGGTACGGATGCATTGCTGGCAGCACTGATGGCGCTGAACATCGGTCCCGGCGATGAAGTCGTGACGACGCCGTTCACCTTTGTGGCGACCACGGAAACGATCGTTTTGCTCGGAGCAACACCGGTCTATGTCGATATTGATCCTGTGACATTCAATATTGATCCTTCAAGAATTGAAGGAGCGATTACCAAAAACACCAAAGCGATTATTCCTGTCCACCTGTATGGCCATGCTGTTGAAATGAATCCGTTGATGGCAGTAGCGAATAAGTATGGAATTCCTGTTATCGAAGATATGTGCCAAGCCATTGGCGCAACATATCGCGGAACCTTTGTCGGTGGCATTGGAGCGATGGGATGTCTCAGCTTTTTCCCGAGTAAAAATCTCGGCGCGTTCGGCGATGCAGGAATGATTGTCACGAACGATGCTGCCCTTGCAGAAAAATTACGGATGATAGTGGTGCATGGTTCTCGCGAACGATACAAACATGAGATGATGGGGATGAACAGCCGCCTGGATGCTCTGCAGGCAGCTATGCTGCGTGTGAAACTGCGTTATCTTGATCAATGGATAGAAGCGCGTCGCGTGGCGGCAAAAAAATATGATCAGCTGTTTGCTAATTCTGGAATTCAAATTCCTCTTGAAGAATCGTATGCAAAGCATGTCTTTCATCAATATACGATTCGTTTGAAAAATCGTGATGAAGTTGCGAAACATCTTTCGAAACAGAACATTCCGTTTGGCATTTATTATCCCATACCGCTGCACTTACAAGAAGCATATCGGCGGCACAGCAAAGTGTGTGGAACCTTACAGGGAACTGACAATGCATGCAAGGAAGTTCTTTCGCTGCCGATGCATACAGAATTAGATCATGAGCAACAACAGTGTGTCACACAAGCCGTTTTAGAAAGTGCAACCGTATAAACAGGATTTCCATGAAACATTCACTCGTCATTATTCCAACTTATAATGAATCGGAAAATATTCCGCGCATCATTCCAGAAATATTAAAACAGGATGAAGGAATCAATGTCCTGATTGTGGACGATCATTCTCCGGATGGAACAGCAACTCTTGTAAAAGATTTGCAGAAAACGAACGATAAAATCCATTTGCTCGAGCGATCTGGGAAGATGGGATTGGGAACAGCCTACGTAGCAGGATTTCATTATGCCCTGACTCATGGTTTTGATTTCGTGTTTGAGATGGATGCAGATTTTTCTCATGACCCCAAAGACCTTCCCCGCATGTTGAAAAAAATCGATGAATGCGATATCGTTATCGGCTCTCGGTATATTTCCGGCGTCAATGTCATCAACTGGCCGATGAAACGATTGATCCTGAGTTATTGCGCTAATCTTTATACTCGATGCATCACCGGCATGCCGATCCATGATGCGACAGCGGGATTTAAATGCTATCGAAGAAAAGTTTTGGAAACGTTGAAATTAGATGCCATCAAATCCAACGGCTATAGTTTTCAAATCGAAACAAATTTCAAAGCGTGGATTCGTGGATTCAAAATTTGTGAAATTCCTATCATCTTCGTTGATCGTCGCGCCGGCGTCTCGAAAATGTCCAAACATATTGTGTATGAAGCAGCATTTTTAGTGTGGAAGTTGAAGCTGCAAAGTATTTTTGTCAAGAAAAGTTTGTAGCTGCTATGCCTCCGCGTCGTAAAAAGCCATCGCCTCAAGTTTCGGTCGTTATTGTCAATTACAATGTCCGGGATTTTTTACTGCAAGCGATCGCATCATTGCAGAAAGCGCTCCGAGGCATTTCGTCGGAACTGGTTGTTGCCGATAACGCTTCTGACGACGGCAGCGTCGAAGCAGTGCGTGAACATTTTCCCAAAGTGAAAATTATTGCCAACACTCAAAATCTTGGCTTTGCGAAAGCGAATAATGCCGCCCTTTCCCAAACGCGGGGAACGTATCTGTTGTTGATTAATCCCGATACGATGGTGCAGGAAGATACAATCCGTGCGATGCTGGATTTTTTTGATGAACATCCCGATGCAGGAATGGCGGGCTGCAAAATTTTGAATCCGGACGGAAGTTTTCAACTTGCATGCCGGCGAAGTTTTCCTACGCCGTCGGTAGCGCTGGCGCGGATGCTGCAATTCAGTAAAATATTTCCGAAATCAAAAATGTTTGGCCGTTACAATCTAACATATTTGAGTACGGAAGAAACCTATCCGGTGGATGCGATCAGTGGGTCGTTTATGATGCTGCGGCGGGAAGTGTACGAACAGGTCGGCGGCTTCGACGAAAGTTTTTTTATGTATGGCGAAGACATCGATTGGTGTTATCGTATTCGCCAAGCCGGCTGGCAAATTTATTATGTGCATCGTACGCAAATAATTCATTACAAAGGAGAAAGTACGCGCCGCAGCAGTGTCGATGAAATACGGACGTTTTATCGTGCGATGCATTTGTTTGTGCAAAAACATTTTTCTTCGTCGCTTCTTTTTCTTGCTCTTCTTCGGTTTGCCATTGCTTCGGTTTCTATACTGGCTTCGCTTGGCTCATTCGTACGGTCGATCAAAATAGCGCTCATCGATTTTTTGATGATCGATCTTAGTCTATTGCTGGCGGAATATTTTTGGCGGGGAGGTATTTTCCTGTATCCGCATTTTGCCATTCCTATCGTATTTACATTTCCGGCACTTGTCATCATCGCTCATTTGTATGCAGCCGGTGTGTACACGTACCGGCGCATGTCTATTTCGCGATCCATTGCTGCTATTTTGATTGCGTATATTGTGATTGCGGCGTTGGTGGCATTCTTTAAAAATTTTGCTTTCAGCAGAATGATGATTCTTCTTTCATGCGGAATGAGCATCGCTTTTATTTGCGGATGGCGATTGCTGGCACACGTCTTTGAAAAAACGTCTGCGGGCGGAAGTACCGGAATTTTTGGAAAACGAACATTGATCGTCGGTACAGACGCAAAAGCAATTGAGTTGTTAAAAAAAATCCGTGCGCGTGTCGGTGATGGTTACGAAGCGATTGGTTTCATCAGTTCTACACATAAAGAAATTGGCAGATTG
>DATKMP010000194.1:0-12210 GCA_035541775.1 Bacteroidota bacterium
TCGCGGCGACCAACGCTACTTGCATTTTACTCTTTAGGACTTTGACGAACACGCTCCGTCGGTTGTTCTTTAAAGTCATTTCGCCGGGCAACGAAGAAAGATCCACCGTATATTTCTGAATGCCCACCTGTTCGGGAATACAGGAAAGCGTGACGGCATATTCCCGCGATCCGGATTCCAACGGCAGCATTTGCCGATCTTCTTCTTTCCCGTTATGATGAAGAGTTACTTGAACCTGTTCGCCGTTGAAGCCCGCACTGTGCACCATCACGTTCACCGGCAAACGATTACCTGCGTATGTCAATTCATTTGTCAGCACTTTCCGGATGAGGATGTCTTTTTGCTCGCTCGTATCGCCGATGCCGACGGTAAATACGGGAACGCCCAAATCTTCCGCATCGTAGATCGGATCGGAACCGGCCGTTGAATTTCCGTCGGTGATAAGAATGGCAGCTTGCAAATTTCCCGCGATAAACACTTTCTTCGTCCATTTCAATGCTTGTGAAATATCGGTTTCAGCGCCGTTCAAGAAAATTGAATCTGCCGCCAAGGTCCTGATCGATTTGGTCTTTGCGTCAAATAAAAAAAAGGAAACATCGCCTTCCTTCTTCAACTTATTCCAAACATCCGAAGAAATCACAGAACGAAGTACTGCGGCACGATCGTTTGTGCGTTCTTTTATCGACATACTTTGCGAATCATCGATCAACACGGCAACAGCCGGTTGTTCTTTCGTGTGATGTATGATCGAAAAAAGCGGTTCACCGAGCAAAAAAAACAGAAGGGATAATCCCACACCACGAAGCGCTATCAGGACAAAACGTTTCGCTTGCCCCACCGGCGGAATGGTGATACGATATGAAAACCATGAAAGCGCAAATGCTGCGGCAGCAATTATCAGAAGAAGAAGAACATCCCATGAAGACGAAAGATGCAATGTCGGCATTGCTCATCCTTATTTGAGAAACAACATTTTGCGCGTGGCAACATAATTGCCGGATTTGACACGATAGAAATAAACGCCGCTTGCCACAATGCGCCCGCGATCGCTGGTTCCATTCCATGGCGCAACGATGTCAGTTCTCACTGCATAGCCGGAAAAAATATTCTTAATATGTTGTCCCAGAATATTATACACATCGATCGTTACATTGCCGGCATTCGGCATATCGAATTTGATGATGGTACTGTTGTTAAACGGATTGGGATAATTAGCGTACAGCTTATATGCTGTCGGCGTCGTTTTTTCAATCGGACCGTAATATTGAACCGCGCTGAGTGCATCAAGGACGCCATAACCGTAATAGTTATTGGGGTACGTTTCTGTTTGCGCGGTGCTATCGTTATAATGCACTGCTGTGTTGAAAATTGCCGAGCGTACTTTTTGTGCATTCCATGTCGGGTGTGCTGAAAGGATACATGCCGCTGCTCCGGCCACAAGCGGCGTAGAACAAGATGTGCCGCTGACACTTATGTAGGAAGAAGTATCGGAAGCCCAAAAGACATCGAGTCCTTGCGCAACAACATCGGGTTTAATTCTTCCATCAGCTGTCGGGCCACATCCGCTAAAATATGTTAATGTAAAATTGGATGACGTTGCACCAACAGCAAGAATACTGTCTGCATCGGCAGGAGACCATAAGGTCGTATCTTCATGAACAACTGCCGTTCCTTTGCCGGTTTGAGAACCTTCATTTCCCATTGCCGTGACGACCAGCACGCCTTTGCGCGCAGCAATAATTGCCGCTTGTGCAACCTTCGTTGTGCGCCCATCCAAATTTTGCCATGTGTAGCTTCCAATACCATTGGAAAGTGTATCGGAAAATTCTTTATAGGCAAGCGACGAGGAGGTCACGTCAACGCCAAGGCGTTCCATCCATTCTAATGCAGCAACATACGTGTCTTCCTCACTGTGAAAATCGTAATCGTTGCCGCTGCTGTCCATTTCTGTCTTTGCCAGAATGAACGATGCGCCGTACGCCGCCCCGATCATATTTCCAGGATCGTATCCGCCGATAGCAGAAAGCGTTCCTTCGCCATGATTTCCCTGCGAGGGTGCCGTGGTCTTTTCCCATGATTGTTGTGTCACATCATCGATATTGTGAATGAAATCATGGGTTGCAAGAACATCGATAGTTTTTAGTGCGGGATGTGTACGGTAATTGTTGAAACCATCATCCAGCATCCCGATCAAAACTCCGCCGCCAATAACACCGAGCGCGTGCAAATCGGTTACTTTAATGTTCGCTAACTGCGTTTCCGAATATCCGTAATCTGACGGCACTAAAGATTTTTTTCGGAACGATGATGTGGTTGATGCCTTTGAAAATGACGATACTGCCTGCATCGTATGGGCAGAAACATTCGCTTGCCGTACAAGTTTTTTTACAGGAATAATGTTTGCGTGCATCGCCGCGGAAAGCATTTGCACTTGCTCCGGTGTTGCTTCCACAGAAATAGCATTCAACCAGCGAGAAGCGAACCGAATAACGACGCCGCAGCTTTCCGCCTGTGCGATTGCTTCCGGTGAAACCGGATAATCATACAAATCGATTAATGGAGCAGACAAAAACGATTTTGATCTTCGCTGTATGGCGCGTTCGCTAATGCCGAGAGATTGAGGCGAAACAGAAGAAGGAACTTTTTTGTCTGGTAGCATAATCCAGTAATGGGATGTTAATCCCTGCGCAACGACAAACGGTACCATACATGTTGTGAGGATAACAAAACAGAAAGCACAGAATAAGATGTTTCCCCAAACAGCATGCTTCACAAAGGAAAATCCTGCAAAAGTTTTTCAACAATATTTTTGGATGTCGCACCTTCTGCTTCTGCATTAAAACTGGTCACCAAGCGATGACGCAATACCGGAACGGCAAGCGCCTGCACATCGTCGATGGTCGGCGTGAATCGTCCTTGCAACACAGCGCGCGCTTTTGCGCCAAGAATAAGATATTGCGATGCACGCGGACCGACGCCCCAGCGTACCCAATGTTTGATGTACGACGGGGCTAACGAAGAAGCTGGGCGCGTTTTATTAGCAAGTTGAACTGCATATTCGACGACATTGTCGGCAACCGGCACGCGGCGAACAAGATTCTGAAAATCAATAATTTCTTTTGCCTTCAAGACACAGGTTATTTTTGCATCATACAAACTCGTTGTGGATTTTACGATCCGCACTTCTTCATCAAACGTTGGATAATCTAACCACAGATTGAGCATGAACCTGTCAAGCTGTGCTTCCGGCAACGGATAGGTTCCTTCTTGTTCGATGGGATTTTGTGTAGCAAGGACAAAAAACGGTTCATCCAAAACATACGTGTGTCCTGCTGCCGTGACGTGGTGTTCCTGCATCGCTTCCAATAATGCCGCCTGTGTTTTCGGAGGCGTACGATTGATTTCATCTGCCAGCACTATATTGGCAAATACCGGACCGTGGACAAACCGAAATGATTTTGCTTTGGTCGTGGTATTTTCTTCGATGATCTCTGTACCGGTAATATCGCTCGGCATCAGATCCGGTGTGAACTGAATGCGGTTGAATTTTAGATCGAGTGCTTGCGCAAGCGTTTTGATGAGCAGTGTCTTTGCCAAACCCGGCACACCGATCAACAAACCATGGCCGCGCGATAATAGCGTGATCACCAACTGTTCAACGATGGATTCTTGACCGACAATCACTTTGCCGATTTCAGTACGGAGTTCGCTATACGCAACAGCAAGCTGCTGCACACGTTCAACGTCGTTTTCCGATTTTAGTTTCTTTTTCACGGCTTGGTTCTTTTCTATAAACGAATATCGACATAAATCGATTTTTTAAGTTCCTCAATCCATTCGGCGTTGCTTTTGTTTTTCTTCATATAGAGCGCCAATTGTTCCAATCGATGAAAATCGCCATCCAGTGTCATCGTATGCGGTGCCATGCGTTTTCTCACCCAAATAATATGATAGCCGTACGAACTGCCGACAACTGTTCGTATCGGTTCACTAATCTCTCCCTCTTTTAAACTCTTTACCTGAGTTGCAAAATCTGCTTGAAGTTGATCCGCCGTCAATTCGCCCAGATCGCCGCCGATAGATTTTGTATCTTCATCTTCGGAATATTTGCTTGCTAATGTTGCAAATGATTCTCCCTTAAGCGCGCGTTCGCGTAACGCACGAAGCTGCTGCACAGCGGTTGAATCGCTCGCCGGGCCTTTCTCGATTCGCAAAAGAATATGGCGCGCGTGCACGGATTCGCCGCGCCGTTCCAGCAATTGGATAATATGAAACCCGAACTGCGTCTTCACAATATCGGAAATATCGCCGTCCTTTAACCGGAAAACAGTTTCTTCAAAATCGTGAACGAACACGCCTCGTTTTTCCCAGCCGAGATCGCCGCCCGTTGCAGCAGAGCCCGGGTCGGCAGAATAGCGCTTTGCAAACGTCGAAAAATCCGCTCCCGTGCGCAAACTATCCAAGAGTGTTTGTGCAAACTGTCGCGTCTTTGCTTCAAGCGAAGAATCCGGTTTGGGGACGATATAAATGTGACTCAATTCAAAATCTTCAGGAACTGGCGGCAAACTGTCTTTGTACGCTTTATAAAAATCCTCAACTTCGCGTTTCGTTACCGAGAGCGTTGCTTCTCGCTGCTGCCGGACACGATCGACCAACAATTGGTTTTTAATATCGCTCCGAATTTCCCGCTTGATGATGTTGACAGGCTTTCCATACATCTGCTCGACGCGCTGCTCCGATCCGACCTGCCGAACGAATGCTGCAACACGCTGCTCTACCGCCCTATTCACTTCTTCATCGGTTACTTGCACGCTATCGATAGCGGCTTGAGCCAGAATTAATTTTTCCGTTATTAATCCATCCAAAATTTGCTTGCGTAAAGCGGCATTCGTCGGATCGGTATGGTTTTGCATCGCTGCGTACATTGCGCGGTCGTGTAATTCAGACTCGGTGATAATTTCTTTATCGACCACCGCCACAATTCGGTCCACCACTGTTTGCGATAAAGCAACAGATTGTATGAAATGCCAAACCAACATCCATCGAATTATTTGTTTCACGATGTTATTCTCCTGTTTTTCCTTCGGCCGAAGTAGCTGCCGTGTTGACGAATACTTCGACGGCATGTTTGCTGCGAAGCGTTTGCACAAATCGATCAAATGCCTGCTGCCGTTTTTCGATGATGATGCGGCTTTGAATTTCTTTTTCAACATAGGGCAAGTCGGCCGTTTGCCCTTGTTTCATAAATTTCCATACCGTCAGCACATAATAACCTTGCGCGGTGCTGATGGGAAAAGACGGGTCATGGTTCGTCGCACTGGAGGCAACGCGCCATAATTCTGCAGGTACGAACGCCGCTTGTGTGTAGTATTCAGAATCGACATGGGCAACAAGGGATTTCGATTTTTCATGAAGCGCTGCATCCCACGACATACCTTTCAAAATCACGTTGCGAAATTCCGTCGCAACATCTCGGTTGGGAAATAATGCAAAGTTGACCAACGCCACATCCGCTACAAGATTGAATTCATGCTTGTGCGCTTCATAATAAGTTTGTAATTCTTGCGGCGATGCTTTTGCAATCGGCGGTGAATAGATTTCTTGTTCCAATAATGCGTTAATCGATAATTGACGGCGTACTTCATCTACTTTTTTATTCATCTCCGATGAACGATCCAATCCGCGTTCAATCGCTTCTCGATATAATATTTCGTCGGTAAGCCAATGCTGGATATATTGTTGCACTTGCGCTTGTGATGGCTCGCGCGCAGTATCGATCCGCGCGCGAATTTCTTCTAACGACAACGTATGGTTGTCTAATCGCGCCACCGGTGTATTGATCGATTCCGATTGACGGCAGTTGACAGCCGCCATCGCTACACCGAGCAAAAGCCATTTACTGCACTTCAATCTTCTTTCCTTTAAACGCTTCCGGCAACACTTCTGGATGCATGACCACCGGATATTGTGTTTTCAGCGATGCCAGCCATTCTTCCTCTCGTTGCTTGGAAGCTTGTTCTTGATATCCCGTCGAGACTTCCGCAGTTGCTTCATCAAATGTTTTTATCCGAGGGTTATCATATCCTAGGACTTTCAGAATCGACCAACCCGTTTCGTATCGGAAAGGAGGTGTAATGCTATCCACTGCCATGGTGCTTGCATGCAGAGCAAGTTCATTGGCATCAAAAGTTTGCCAGCCCCATTCACCGCCTTTTTCACTGTATCCGGGCCGAACGGTTATTCGTTTTGCAACGTCAGAAAATTTTTCGCCGTATTGCAATTGCCAAGATGCAGCTTTTGCGGCACTATCGGTCGAAACATAAATTTCGGCAAAGTTGACACGTTTGGGCCAGCGATAATTTTCTTTATGCTGGTCGTAATAAATTTTCAGCACTGAATCGTTTGCCGCAATTTTTTTCCATACTTCATCTTGCTCGATGCGATACAGCAAAACGCCGTCTTGATATTCTTTCAAGAGCGATACAAGGGCCGGATAACGCTGTTCTGCATGACCGGCATATTCTGCGATAACGAGATCGTCAGAAAACTTGTGGAGCAAATTCCAGACATTCGCCGGTGTGAATTTCATATTTTGTTGGTCGGCGACAGCAGTCACTTTTTCAATAAAATTTTCTATGTTCAATTTCTTATCACCGCAGATCATCAATACGGTCGAACGATTCCCTCGAGTCAAGGTATCGCTCCAATCGGGAAACGATGGCGTTTTGTTGCTGTCCACTGTTGCGATCAACAGATGAATCGCTGCACTGTCATACTGTAACGGATATTGTTGTTTGAGCCGCTGGACAAAATTTTTGCGGTCGTACTCGTAACGAACATCTTGATACGTTTTTTTTATATCATCCAACAACATGCTGTCGGGCGGCAGGGGTTGTTTTCCTGTTATTTTGAAAATATGATAGCCATAGGCAAGCCGAACCGGTTCTACAACCGTTCCTGAATCAACATTAAACACCTTCTCGCCTATCTGTGTCGGCATCCGATCCCGATCATAAGTCCCAATGTCGCCTCCGAGGCCCGCGCTGCGTGAATCTTGTGAATATTTTTTTGCTGCATCTTCAAACTTCATTCCATTTTTAATTTGATGATACACGAAATAGACGGAATCATGGACATTCACGGTATCATGATGGTCATTCGCAAAACGCCAGAGTATATGGCTGAGATGTACGCTGCCAGCATTGGGTTGTCGGTCGAGGACTTTGATCACATGGTAGCCATATCGCGTGCGCACCGGTACTTTGGTGTATTCGCCAACCTTCAATCCATATGCGGCATCTTCAAATTCCGGCACCATGCGCCCTCCAGTAAAATATCCGATCTCGCCACTCGTACGACGCGATTGCAGATCCTCGGACATGTGAGCGACAACAGAATCGAACGGTTGCGTTGCAAGCGCAGCAATGGCTTCTTGCGCCCGCTTATACAGCTTCGCGGTATCTGCAGGTGTCATTTCTGGTGTCAATCGAAAAAAGATATGGCTTGCACGAACCATTTCTTTTTTGCGCTGCAACATTAGTTTTACACCCGGCTGTATTATTTCTTGTTCAAGAATATACGATTGTGCAATAGAAGATCGATACGACGCCAATTCGGACTGCACGGCAGAATCTTGCAGCAACCCATGGTTCTTCGCATCGAGCACTTTAAGTTTAAAACTCACCATCAGATCAAGAAATTTTTGTCGTTCTTGAAGTGATGAATGAGCACAAGAATCCCAACCGCCGTTACTTTTCGCATACGTTGTTTCAAATTCTTGGAGTTTCACTTGTTCATTACCTATCGTTGCAATGGTGGGGTCGGCATCGCAACCGATGAGAAGTATCGTCAAGAGGGCTGCAATCGTAATTTCTCTTACTCGCATCATGGAATTTTTTCCTTGTAGAAAGATGATAGTTTCTATTTATGTATGATAAAAAAAGTAACCAAAAATGGGCACGCAAGCAAGGTGCTATGCACATGAATTTGATGATGGAACATCTGGAGAAGAATTTTGACATTCCATTTTATTCCCTGTACATTAAATAAATATTTACTCGTACAACAAAAAAGTTAGTGCATGAAGCAGGTTCTTGTTCTCACATATTTTTGGCCGCCGTCCGGCAAAGCGTCGCTTCACTGGCCGCTGCGGATGGTGCAGCAACTGCCAACGTTTGGTTGGCAGCCAACGGTTTTGACGGTCGATGAAGACACGTTTTCACAAAAAGACGAATCACTGCTGAAAGAAGTTCCCGAAAATCTTCAAGTCGTGCGCGCACGGGCGTTCGAGCCGTTCAATGTTTACCGTCGCTTTTTAGGAAAGAAAAAAAATGCGCCGCTCGTTGCGTCGGAATCTATTTCCACCACCAATCGCAGCTTGCGCCATCGTATCGCAATCTGGATTCGCATGAATCTTTTTATTCCCGATGCGCGGATCGGCTGGTACTGGAATGCTGTCCGCCATGGAATGAAAATTCTCCGTTCCAAAAAATTTGACGCCATTGTTTCCAATGGACCGCCGCACACAACCTTGCTGATTGGAAATCGATTGAGCGAACTTTCCGGCGTGCCGCACATTCCGGTCTTCATCGATCCGTGGGTCGATATTGCCTACTATCGCGACTTCGAACGCAGCAAACCGACACTTGCTCTCGACCGTCATTTTGAACGATCGGTGTTGGAACATGCTTCCCGCATTATTTTTGTGACGAAGAGCATGCAAGAAAATTATGCACAACGCTATGCGTTTGTAAAAAATAAATCTCAAGTGCTCTATTGGGGATTCGATGAAAGTGCATTTGCGCAAGTTCATAAAAATATATCGACGGAGTTTGAAACGATTCTTCATGCCGGCAATATGTTCGATTATCAAAATCCGCCCGCACTCTGGAAATCGATTCGACAGGAAATTGATCACGGAAGAAAATTGCGATTGTATTTTACCGGAACGGTCGGTCCGGCAATTCGAAATGAAATTCAAAATGCCGGATTAACTTCGCACACAGAATTTCTCGGTTTTCTTCCGCACGCTGCAATGGTGGAAAAAATGGTGAACGCCGATTATTTAGTTTTCTGTGCAACGGAAAAACGGCACGTGCCGGGGAAATTATTCGAATACCTTCGTGCGGGAAAGAAAATTATCGGTTTCGGAGACGATAACAAAGAGATCGAAGAGATTTTACAACAGGTCAGCGCGGGAAAAATATTTCCATACCGGTACGAGAAAACAGATATTTTTACGCAGGTCGATTCCGTTCATCCCACGCCCGCACCAGTTTCGCAATTCAGCCGCAATACGATTGCAAAACAATTAGCAATTTTATTGGACGGAATAAAATTTTAACGCAATACTTTTTGAATAAGAGAAACAATTGTTTTCGGCAAGATCGAATTGATATTCAATGTCGAACCGTCACGAAATTCTTCTACAAGTTCTTCCAATGAACGACGGGATTGGTTCATCTCCGGTGGATACGCGTAAAATATTTTTGAATATACCTCCGGCGGATATTCTGTAAATCGTCCGTAATGATTTCCCGTTGAAACCACCACCACCGGCACATCGGCAGCGACACCGATATGAGAAATACCTGTATCATTGGAAACGACAAGTTGAGATTTTTGTATCAACGCAATCGTTTGGCACAAACTTATTTTACCGATCAGATTTGTTATATACGGTCTTTGTTCAATTTCTTTCAAATCGTTTTGAGACGGCTGATCCTGCGGGCCGCCGACGAGAATGCTTGCCATATTGTATTGTGCATGCAAATATTCTGCTGTTTGCAGAAAGTTCTTCAGTCGCCATCGCCGCTTTGCAACAACCGCACCGGGGCATAGAACTGCATAGTTCAAATATTTTACAAAAGAATCGAAAGACATTTTGGGCAGCGATGGTTTGTCGATTGAAATAGTAGTTTGTAATACCGCTTCAAAAAAAAATTTTGTTCTGCAAAATTCAAAAACGGTATCAACCGGATTCGCAATCAATTCGGTATAATATCGATTCACAATATTCCGTTCCCACGGTTTTGCATGAATATCATCGCCACGAAATCCGATTGTTGTCGTTGCGCCCGAAACGCGTACAACCGAATCTTCTAAAATCGAATCGCGAGAATAGACGGGATTCATAACAACTTCAAATCCTCTTTTTCTGATGTCGGATAAAATCGAACGACGATAGTTGGCATGTTTTTTGAACGCGCTGCTATCGATCCAGATAAATTCAGAAACAACAGAAGCATCTATTGTTTCTGCAATGGATCGATATGCCTGACTTCCACAAAAGGTTATTGAATAATCGGCGAAACGGTTCGATGTCTTCACCGCTTCAAAAAAATTTCGGAATAAAATATAATCACCGATTCCTTCAATCTGGATAACAAGCAACGATTTTGGCTTTCGCTGTACAACATTCTTCAACACTAAAGAATCGAATAAAAAAAATCGAACCACTCGCTGAAGCTGGATGAACCGCAGAATTATTCTTTTAATGAATGCCATTATGATTACAATATTTTATTTCTTCAATACGATCCGTTATTCGAATTAGATGTTGAAAATATTATACGAATATATTAGAAAAAAAATATGTTTAAATCGATTGAATCGGTGGGAATTATGATGAATAAATCTCCCTACGGTAGAAGTAGAGAGATCCATTCGAAGATGTTATTGAACGAAGCGCTTACTTTATCATCAGCATTTTTTTCGTTGCAACGTATGTTCCGGATTGCAGCCGATAAAAATACATGCCGCTAGCCAAGGAAGATGCATTAAATTGAACAGTATATGTTCCGGGTTCCATAGTTTGCGAAACCAATGTTTCAACCTCCTGCCCCATAAGGTTATACACTTTAAGCAAAACAGATCCTGTTTGTTTAATACTGAATTGAATTTGCGTTGAAGGATTGAACGGGTTGGGATAATTTTGCTCAAGACTATAGGCATGGGGCAATTGTGAAGTTTCTTGTTCAACACCGGTAATTGTTCCGATGTTCAACTCAGGACTTTCATTTCCTGAATAATCTTTTGCTGTTACTTTGTAATAATATTTAGCTCCCCCGGTGTTGATATCTGTGTATGTTGTATCCTGAATTGATGCAACACGTGTTTCCAATGATAACGCAAAATTTTGTTGTGTTGATCGGTAAAGAACATACTCTTTAAAATCGCCATAACTATTCGGCACAGCATGCCATTGAACGATGATATTTCCATTTTGCAATCGCATCACTGAACCACTTGTTGGAGCAAGTGGCGGCAAGTTATCGACCGAATACCCGCTATCAATACCTATCGTATCATAGATAGACACAACAGCGGTCCGACCGAGCACCATGAATTTGGAATAAATCAATCCTTGCGTAATTGTCGAATCGAAAAGTGTCGGTACTATGGTTTGGTAGATTGTGTCATTCGATGCAGAAACATCCTTAAGGTATGTCCATCCACATTCACCGTTCACATTATCGTACCGGTAGATACTAAAATTTGTTATTCCTGAATTTACAAGAGAACTATGCAGTGCCCATTTGATAAAAACTTGTTTGCCGTTATCGTTAGGAACATCTACAACTGTCAATGATTGGTTGAAAGTATTTATTGGCGGATTTATTGTAATCTTTCGCGCAAGCCAATCATTTCCCCCATTAGTTGACACTAATAAGTTATTATTTATTCCAGGATTAAATACATATACGGTATCTTTACTCATCGCATAAACATCGGTCATCCATAACCCTTGATAACTCTGATCTATCCAGTTTGCTCCTCCATTCGTCGTTTTCAGAATAGTTCCGCCACGCCCCACCACCCAGCCCGTATCTGCATTAATAAAACTTGTATAAAATAATGATTCCCATGAAGGTGTTTGTGTATTCCATGAATTACCGCCATTTGATGTTTTTAAAAACACCGTACTATAATCAGTATATCTCCCACCAGCGACAAAGCCATGAAGAGAATCGACAAAATCGATACACCAAAGATATGTTGTTGTACCAGTATTTTGTATTTGCCAACTAATGCCACCATTAGTTGTATGCACAACTACCCCCGTATCTCCACATATCCAACCGTGGTTCGCATCCGTAAACGATATCGTACGTAACTGTATATTTTTCCCAACATATTGTTTCGTCCATGTGGAACCACCATCTTCAGTAAAAAAAACGATTCCGCTATCATCGGTAGCAATCCAGCCCT
>DATKMP010000195.1:0-6555 GCA_035541775.1 Bacteroidota bacterium
AATAAATAAATATTTATTTCTGTGTTGATACATTTTAAATCCTCCGATTAATGTGATTGTTTGATTGCTCACCGAACTATCATATAAGAATATTAAAGCATCTCCTCATAAGTTCAAACACTCCATCCTTTCCCACCATACCCACATCCGTACAAAAAAGTGAAAATGAAATTTGAAATACCTTGAAAGAATGGTATCGTTTCTTTTAAATAAAGTCAAGTTAAAACCCTAATATCTTCTTAAAAATATTCCCGATAAAAATTTATGTCCGAAGATCAGGGCTTTTTATTTCGTTTTATAAAAACGACTTCAGCTAAATTACTTTTCCACTGATAAATCTTCTCACGGAAATCATGCTTCCAAGCAATCCGAGCACGCATCCCGCCGCAATGATCGCTGCATAATAGTACGGCTGCACCTGAACAAACTCCGAAAGCTGTACGGTGAGCCAGCGTTCCATATAATTGAAGACAAGAAAAATCATGCCCGCCGCAATAGCCCCGCCAAACAATCCTTGCAGTAACCCTTCCAATAAAAACGGAGTGCGGATAAAACCGCGCGTAGCACCGATGAGTTTCATGGTTTGAATAATTTTTCGCTTGGCGTAAATGGCAAGACGAATGGTGTTGGCAACAAGAATAATTGACGAAAGGAGCACGAACACACCGACGCCGAGCATAATCCAGAGCAACGTTACCGCTTCACGGTCAAGCATTTCCAACAATTGCTTGCGATAAATAACATCATCCACACCTTTACTCGCTTTCACCTGATCGTTGATGATTGCCGCTTGTGCCGCCGTTTTATATCCATCTTTTAAATAAATTTTGAACGATGCCGGCAGCGGATTGAAGTTCAGTACTTTGTACACGTCTTCGCCGAATTCCGTCTGAAATATCTTTGCCGCTTCGTCTTTAGAAATGTAACGCACTTCGCGTACGCCTTCTATTGCTTCTATCGTACGTTTCATTTGCATCGTTTGATCGCTCGAAAGCTGGTCGCTCAAAAACGCTTCCATCTCCACTTTTTCACGCAGCGAATTGACAACAGTGTTGGCATTAAAAAATAAGATGGCAAAAAAACTGATGAGCAAAAGTGAAATGCAGATTGTGAAGATCGCGGCAAGCATGGAAAATTTTGCGCGTTGAAAACCGGAAAACCCTTCTTTGAGTGCATAGCGAATTTGCATGACTATCTCATACGGTTAGGATGTTTTACGGACAACGCCTGCATAACTGCCGAACACGCGAACGAAGGAGCAGACTTCCTGAAGATGACGCAGCGCCCGCTGAATTTTTTCATCATGCAGCGCGCCGTCGATGTCAACGTAAAATAAATATTGCCACGGCCTGCCGATGAACGGCCGCGATTCGATTTTAAGTAAATTGATATCGCGCAGCGTGAACACTGCAAGCGCTTTGAACAATGCGCCCGGCGTATCCTTTACGGCAAATGTCAACGACGTTTTTGCCCGGCCTTTGATGCGAATTTGCTTTTTCGAAAGCACAAGAAAGCGCGTAAAGTTTTCATGGTCCGATTCGACGTTGCGCTGCAAAATACGCAATCCATGCTGGCGAACAGCTGCCCCGCTGGCAATCGCCGCGCTGTCTTTCCGATTTTCTTCACGAATCATTCGCGCAGCAGCAGCTGTATCGTGAAATGCAATAACTTTGACATTCTTGAGTGATCCAAGAAATGTTTCACATTGTCCTAACGCTTGCGGCTGAGAGTAAATTTGTTTTACGTCTTTCAATTTTGTTCCGGGCAGTGCGGCAAGATTCAATTCGATGCGCAATTGTGTTTCACCGACAATCACCAAGTTGTGCTTCAGCAGCAAATCATAATTCTGATGAATGCTTCCGAAAACAGAATTTTCAATCGGCACAATACCGAATGCACCGCGAGATTGTTCGACACTGCGAAACACTTCTGCAAAGACAGGTTTAGGGAGAGCATGAACGTAGCGGCCGAAATATTTACGGGCTGCCTGCTCGCTAAACGATCCTTGTTCACCTTGAAAAAATACTGTTTGTTGGTTCATACGAATCATCAATTTTTTAAACGGCAATTCTGCCTTCGAGCGCTCTCGTAAGCGTTGCTTCGTCTGCAAATTCCAAATCGGAGCCGACCGGCAAACCGCGAGCAATGCGCGTGATTTTGATGCCGAGCGGCTTCATTAATTTCGAAAGATACAGCGTTGTCGCCTCGCCTTCCACGTTCGGATTGAGCGCAAGAATAATTTCCTGCATTTCGGGTGTGGACAGCCGCTGCAGCAATTCTTTAATTTTCAGATCGTCGGGGCCGATACCGTCTAACGGCGAAAGCGCTCCGCCGAGAACATGATACAACCCGCGGTACTCGTTTGTCTTTTCAATCGCCAGAACATCGTTCGGTTCTTCCACCACACAGATCGATGAGCGGTCGCGTTTTATGTTGGCACAAATTGAACACGGATCCGTCTCCGTGATATTGGAACACACGGAACAGTACCGAACTTTATCTTTTACATTGATCAACGCCTTCGCCAGCGTTACCACTTCCTCGCGCGACATTTTCAAAATGTACAACGCCAGCCGATGCGCTGTTTTTCTTCCGATGCCGGGAAGCTGGGCGAATTGTTCTGCTAATTGCTCAATGGATTCTGCCGTATAAAACATCTTACATCCCGGGAATTTTTAGGCCAGGAATATTAGGCATCATACCGCCGGTTACTTTTTGCATTTCTTCGTTCGCCAATGCCGTAGATTTTTCTAATGCTTGGTTCACTGCCGCAACCACAAGGTCTTCTAAAATTTCTTTCTCTTCCGGATTCACAACTTCTTTTTCAATTTCAATTTTTGTGAGATGCTGCTTGCCGTTCGCCGTCACTTTCACCATTCCTCCGCCAGCTTCGGCAGTGACAAATTTATTTTCAAGTTCCGCCTGCACTTGTTCCATCCGCTGCTGCATCTGTTGAACCTGCTTCATCATCTGCTGCATATTGGGCATTGCGCCTTTGAACATATTTTTTTCTCCAATGACTATAAATAATTCTGAAAGTAATATAGCCGTAAATGGAAGGAAAAGCAACGGAAGGAAATTTCAAACCAATTCTTGACTTTCGAGTATTTTGGAAATATATTAGATACGGAAGCTCATCGTGCTCGATGAGCTTTTTGATTGTTCTGTGATAGCTTCCGGCCAAAACGATGGCGGAGCATCCTGCTGAAATCCCGATAGCGTCGGGATGGAGGTTTCAATCGGTATTGATGGGCAACGAGATCGAAGTTGAACGTTGCTGTCACCATTCCGCGATAGCTCAATGGTGGAGCATCCGGCTGTTAACCGGAGGGTTGTAGGTTCGAGTCCTACTCGCGGAGCCAAAGCAAAGAGTTTTTTCTCGGCTTTTTTTATTTGCTTTCACGAAAACACAAACGGCTCAGATTGCTCTGAGCCGTTTTGGTGTTGAACCCGATGAATCGATATTAAACGACGTACGTCGATGAAGCCGTATCGCCGCCATGTCCCGTCCAATTTGTATGGAAGAATTCGCCGCGCGGTTTATCGATTCGTTCGTACGTGTGTGCGCCGAAGTAATCGCGCTGTGCTTGCAATAAATTCGCCGGCAGCCATTTGTGGCGATAGCCATCGTAAAATGCCAGCGATGAACTCATGGCGGGAATGGGAATGCCAATCTGTGCGGCTGTGGCAACAACCTTACGCCACGATTCCTGACAACTCGCCATGATTTTTTTGAAGTACGGATCGAGCAGCAAATTTTGTAATTCAGGGTTTTTATCGTACGCGATTTTAATTTTACCGAGGAACGTACTGCGAATAATACATCCGCCGCGCCAGAGCAGTGCAATGCCGCCGTAATTCAAATCCCATTGATATTCCTTTGCGGCTTCCTTCATCAACATGTATCCCTGCGCATACGAAGTAATTTTGGAAGCATACATGGCTTTGCGGAGATCTTCCACGAATGCTTTTTTGCCTGCAGCGATTTTTTTCTTGGCAGGGCCTTTTAAAATTTTCGATGCAGCAACCCGTTCATCTTTAATTGCCGAAAGGCAGCGCGAAAACACCGCCTCGGAAACCATCGTCATCGGAATACCGAGATCGAGCGCAGAAACGCTCGTCCATTTGCCGGTCCCCTTTTGTCCTGCCGTGTCAAGAATTGAATCAAGAACATATTTTTTCTTTTCATCTTTGTAATTCAAAATGTCCCGTGTGATTTCGATCAGGTAAGAACTCAGTTCTCCGTCGTTCCATTGTTTAAATGTCTCGTACATTTCTTTGTTGCTCATGCCGATGCCTTCTTTCATCAGCTGGTAGCATTCGCAAATGAGTTCCATATCGCCGTATTCGATTCCGTTGTGCACCATCTTCACAAAATGTCCAGCGCCGTCGTTCCCGACCCAATCGCAGCATGGCGTGTCACCCACTTTGGCGGCAATCGCTTGCAAGATCGGTTTGACAGCCGGCCATGCTTGCGGTGAACCGCCCGGCATAATCGATGGTCCGCGCAGTGCGCCTTCTTCGCCGCCCGAAACGCCGGTGCCGATAAACAGCAATCCTTTGCTTTCTAAATATTTTGTTCTGCGAATCGTATCAGGAAAATGTGAGTTGCCTCCATCGATGATGATATCGCCTTTTTCCAAATGTGGAATAAGCATTTCAATAAATTCATCCACCGGTTTGCCTGCTTTCACCATCAGCATGACTTTGCGCGGGGCTTTTAACGAGGCAACTAATTCCGGAATACTGTTCGTGCCGATAATTTTTTTCCCCTGCGCTCTGCCGTTGAGGAAGTGCGTGACTTTTTCGACGGTTCGATTAAAAACCGCAACCGTGTACCCCCTGCTTTCAATATTCAGCACCAGGTTTTCCCCCATCACTGCCAACCCCACCAATCCAAAATCTGCTTGTTGTGACATAATGTTTTTCTTTCTTTTGTAAAATGTAATGATAAATAATGATCGTTTTGAAACTTGAATGGTTGTTACCGCTTGATTCTCGCGCTGCCGCCTTTGGCAACGTGCAGCAATTCGTCTAACGTAATCATACTCGTATCGCCGCGTGTGGTCATCAACAACGCGCCGTGTGCAACGCCGAGATTGACGCATTCCTGCGGAGATGTTCCTGTAAGAAATCCGTACGTAAATCCTGATGCGAAACCGTCTCCGCCGCCCACACGGTCTTCGATTTCCAATCCGGGCATATGCAGCCCTTCATAAAAAGTACCTTCCGTCCACATCATCGCCGACCAATCGTTGATGCCGGCAGATTTTACGCCGCGCAATGTTGTACCGACAATCTTGATGTTGGAAAAATCTTTTACAACATGCTCCACCATTTTTTTGAATGCAGCAGTTTCAATTTCTCCTTTTTCCACATCGACGCCCTCCACCTCGTATCCGAGCACTTGCTGAAAATCTTCTTCATTCCCGATCAGGCAATCGATGTACGGCACTAATGGCTTTGTCGTGGCAATGGCCTCTTTGCTGCTCCAGAGTTTCGAACGAAAGTTAAGATCGTACGAAACGATCGTTCCAGCTTCGTGCGCTGCTTTCACTGCTTCGGCAACAACCTTTCGTGTCGATTCCGAGAGGGCGGAAAATATTCCACCGGTGTGAAACCATCGAACGCCTTGCTCAGAAAATAATTTTTTCCAGTTCACTTCCCCCGGCTGAATACCGGCAGTTGCTGAATACGCGCGGTCGTACAACGACACCGATGCTCGCGGGCCGAACCCGACTTCCGTAAAATTTAAACCTATGCGATCTTTTCTTCCCATGCCATCATACTTGCGCGTCACGGCAAAATCCACATTCACTCCAACCGAACGCGCGTGATTACGAACAATGGTACCCATCGGCGAATCATTCAATCCGCCGACCCAGCCGGTTCGAAGTCCCAGCCGCGATAATGCGTACGCGACATTGTATTCACCACCGCCGACCCAAACTTCAAACGATGGAGAAAATTCAATGCGTTGGTGACCCTGCGGACTCAATCGAATCATCGTTTCGCCCAAGGAAACCAAATCGAACATTGTTTCAGCAGAAGATTTAATTTTTAAAGACATATTCTTTCACTTCAACTCTCTTGTGTACGATGAAAATTCACACCTCTCACTATAATGTAAGCGATGGAAATTGCAACCGCAACTCACTTTGCATGCATATTTTTATATGCAGCTCTTCCCTACAAAAAATCCTGGCGCACGGGCGTAAAAACATCAATTAAACAGCCCTCCGACAGGGCGATAACACCATGCGGAACATTGGGCGGAACAAAGAAAGAATCACCGGCAGTTAATGGCATCGTTTCCTTTCCGATGGTTACTTCAAAATTTCCACGTTCGATAAATGTGACCTGCCGGTGCGGATGGCTGTGTGCAGTCCCAATGGCACCCGATGCAAATTCCACACGCACCATCATGAGTTCCGGATCATATCCCAAGAGTTTTCGGCGCAATCCTCTGCCGGCCGGTTCCCATGGCAACTGTTCAGCTTGAATCAACATTGCACTTCCCATACTCATACGTATCTCGCTCAATTAGAATTGTTA
>DATKMP010000196.1:0-18750 GCA_035541775.1 Bacteroidota bacterium
CGATACGTGGCAATGTCCGCCGTCATCGCTAGCCATTGCCGATCAAAACGGTACCATCGATTTTGCGCTTGCGTTTGCCGTGGTGCACGAAATTCCCGATCAGGAAAATCTTTTAAAAGAAATTTATGAAGCGTTGAAACCGAATGGAATTTTATTTATTGC
Source organism: Bacteroidota bacterium (assembly GCA_035541775.1). GTDB lineage: Bacteria > Bacteroidota > Ignavibacteria > UBA10030 > UBA10030 > DATKMP01. Next base: position 163 of record DATKMP010000196.1, read on the forward strand.
TGAACCGTGCGGACATGTCATTCGCGAAGCATTCGATAAATTGCTTTTGAGTGCACAGCGAAAAGGTTTTTCGATTGTTGAAATGCCTGAAGTGCGCGGAAGCCATGCGGTCGTGCTGATAAAATAAAAATCTCCTCTCATCGCATTGGATGAGAGGAGATTGAGAAGAAATCAAACGTTCCAGCGTAAACCGATATAGAGCATTCTTCCGCTAATGGGTCCCCACACAATCGAACTATCGAAGTATGAACTATTGGGATGCGCCGCATCGAGAATCGGATTATCCTGACGGAAGTTGAAAAGATTTTCAACACCGATGTACATATCCAATCCATTTCCCCATGAACGGGTGATCTGTCCGTTCACTAAAAAGAAATCCGGCGAGAAAGAATCCGCACGCAGATTTGCCGGATTCGATTGCGTATCCGGCAAGCGTTTGCGTCCTGTCCATTGCACTGTCAAATCGTACAGCATTTGACTTGATGAAGCTTCATCCTTTTCTGAAGAGTATCCGAAATTTACAAACGCGCGCTGCCGTGCAACGAACGGTTTATAGCGTTCAACGCCGTCGATCGTTTGCCGGACATCTAAGTAGCGATAGGCAATGCGTGTCTCGAGTCTGTCGATGGGCTGCACATCGAGTTCCGTTTGAAAACTGTTGGAATACGAAACGCCTGCAAGATTGTAGAACAACACTTCCTGCGGACTGTGATCGAGATCGACAACGACCTGCTTTTCAAATTCCGTGCGGTACACATCGAAGCTGAGCGTCGCTTCGTGATACGCCCAGAGAAAATAATGCGTCAGATTGAGTCCGTAGTTCCATGCAGCTTCTTGTGCAAACGGATACCCGTTCGCGAAGGAAGGCAGGTGAATGGAACGCGAACTTGCAAAGTACGCCATGTTTTCTGCAAGCACGTTTGCTGTTCGTTCTCCGCGTCCTGCGACGAACCGCAACACCCAATCGTCCTGCGGCGTGTAGCGAATATGCAATCGCGGTGTAACAAATGTGCCGAACAAATTATCGTTGTCGGCGCGAAGTCCTGCGACGAGCGAGAAATCATCACTCGGTTCAAATGTATATTCCGCAAAAGCTCCGGGCACCCGCTCGATGCGATTGTACGGAACAAGATCGAGCGATTCATCGAACGAGTCGAACAAAAAACTTCCGCCGAATCGCAGCGTATGAATTTTACTGCCGAGCTGCGTTTGATACAGAAGATTGACGTAGCCGGTTTTTTCAAGTCCGTGATATTGCCGGAGTTCGAATGACGCATCCTGTTGATATTCTGCATACGATGCCTGCAAGCCGATGCTATGGTACAAACTTCCCGGAAAAACGTATCCATTTTTACTCGAGACGCGCACTTGATGCGAATGAATGCTGAATGCGTATTCATCCGGATGCGAAAGCAGCGAATCGCGGTCTAACGAATATCCATCGACCGTGCCGCCTTTTTTATCGTCATCGACAATTTGCACATTCAATTGACTTGCAAGATTGTTCGAGCCGATGAATTGAAACCGTTGAAGAAAATTGAACGTACTGCCGATGGGCATATCGAGAAATCGGTCGTCGTTTTCATCGACTTTATTTTTCAAGGTGCTTGCGTGAAGCAATGTCATCGCAGAAATATTATCATTGATGGGCTCACGCAAAAGAAGGTTCGCTTCCATACGCTGGTTTTGATTTGTGTACAGATTGAGGAACAATATTTTATTCGTTGTGTCGATCGGTTTTTTCAATTCGACATTGATTTGTCCGGTAACAGATTCAAAACCGTTTGCCACCGAGCCGATACCTTTGGAAAGCTGAATGCTTTCAATCCACGTTCCGGGAATATACGTTAACCCGACATTCGAAGTTAATCCGCGGATGGCCGGCAGATTTTCCAGAGTAATTTGCGAATACGAACCGGCAAGTCCCAGCATCTCGATTTGTTTTGTTCCGGTGATAGCATCGGTGAACGAAACATCGATTGAAGGATTGGTCTGGAAGCTTTCCGAAAGATTGCAGCACGCTGCCTTTTGCAGCTCTTTGCTTGTCATCGTAAGCGAATTGTTTGTGCTCGTATAATCCAGATACGAATCCGGGCGCGAACCAATAACGCTTGCGCTGTCGATCTGTTTTGTCTCCGATTGCAAATAAATATGAAGCTGCGTACGATTGCCAACGGAAATCGTATCGGATGTATATCCGATGCAGCGAACAACAAGCACATCGGATTGCGGATATTTTTGTAATTGGAATTTTCCGTGATCATCCGTTGTCGTACCAATCGCCGTGTGCAGCCAGAACACATTGGCGCCGATAACAGGAATGGATTCACCTGAGACATTCTTTTCCATCACATCTCCCGAAATATTTTTCTGTGCGTGAAGTGATGAAAAAATAAATGAACAGACGACAATAATGCCTATTAAATTTTTCATATCGTAATTCCTTTTTAATAAATCGATTCAGTACAACATAAAGCAATAAGGATAGAGGAATCCCCATCACAATAGTGTTGACGACGAATCAATATGTTTATTTTTCGGATTTACGATAAAGGCAGCACGATGGAAGTGCGTTATACGCGACATCGGCAGCTTTGTATTTTTCGGTATCGTGTCCCACAAGTGCAACGCGATGCTGAAGCGAATCCAGAGTTATAGCCGAGGAGTTGTACACAACCGTAACGGCTTGATCGCTTCGACTCCATTTGGCAAGTTTCACTTCTTTTATTTGAAGCGCTTTTTCAATGCGTGCTTTGCATTGACTGCAATTGCCGTGAGCGGTAAATGTGGCTTGTGTTGGTTTTGCTCCTTGTGCCAATGAAAGCATGGAGAAGGCAACAAGAAGAACGAGTGTGCTAATAAGATTTTTCATGACATTCCTTTAAGATTTAGTTTTTAATTTTGTGATTGCGTGAGAAGCACAAAATTCTAAATCAGGAATGTGCAATCGATAATATGGATTGAAGGTGAAGCGGGTGGTGATGTATCGATGGCGACCGGAGCCGACGGTTCGACATACATGACGATCGATGGCTGTACCGGAACATCGCAAATCAATACGGTAGAAATTTTTTCGATGATTGCTGTTGCAGCTGCTAATTGATTGTCGGTTACTTGAAATTGCCGGACTTCAATTTTGCAGCACATATCGTTGTTAGATGAATCATCGCAGCCGCATGGATCTTTGGAAAATGGAAGCAGACTTGTCGTTGTTGAATCACCGCATTCATGAATCCAGATCGTCACGCCGGCGAACAGCCAGACATAGATGAACAATAACGATATGGCAACAACTTTTTTCATCAAAATAAATTTACGTGATTGCGTGTTCACTATCAAGTTAGATTTGAAGTAATCGCTTCATATTTCATGGACGTTTAAAATAATTGTGGGTGCCCGTTCTTTTCATCGCTTCGATTGAAAAAAGATAAAAGAAAATTATTGCGATGAAAAAAATTTTTCATTGAATGCCGAGCATCTTATTGATATATTAAATGCGGTTTTTAATAGGAGAAGTTGAAACAGAGTGCCAAAACGCACAGACATAAAGTCCATTTTGATTATCGGTTCTGGTCCCATTGTTATCGGCCAAGCATGTGAATTTGATTACTCGGGAACGCAAGCGTGCCGCGTGCTGCGGCAGGAAGGTTACCGCATCATTCTTGTCAACAGCAATCCGGCGACGATTATGACCGATCCGGAACTTGCCGATGCGACGTACATCGAACCCATCACCGCAGATTTTGTCGAGAAGATTATTGAAAAAGAACGCCCTGATGCCATTCTTCCAACGATGGGTGGGCAGACGGCATTGAATGTGGCGGTGGAATTAGCAGAACGCGGCGTGTTAAAAAAATATCATGCAGAACTCATCGGCGCAAAACTTCCAGCCATTAAAAAAGCGGAAGACCGTGAATTGTTTAAGAAAGCGATGGATCACGCCGGACTCGAATGTCCGCGCGGTGGATTTGTTACGACAATAGAACAAGCGGTCGAACTTTCAGAAAAAATCGGATTTCCGATTATCATCCGTCCGTCGTTCACGCTCGGTGGAACAGGCGGCGGCACGGCATATAACAGAGAAGAGTTTCGAGAAAAAGTTCAGCACGGATTGACGGCAAGCCCGATTCATCAAGTGTTGATCGAAGAATCGGTGATCGGCTGGAAAGAATATGAATTGGAAGTGATGCGCGATTTGAAGGACAACGTCGTCATCATTTGTTCGATAGAAAATTTTGATCCGATGGGCGTGCATACAGGCGATTCGATTACGGTTGCGCCGGCGCAAACTCTTACCGATAAAGAATATCAAAAACTTCGCGATGCAGCGCTAAAAATTATTCGCGAGATCGGTGTTGAAACCGGCGGATCAAATATTCAATTTGCTGTGAATCCGAACGATGGAAGGTTCATCGTTATCGAAATGAATCCGCGCGTCTCGCGTTCTTCGGCATTAGCATCGAAGGCAACAGGATTTCCGATTGCAAAGATTGCTGCAAAGCTTGCTGTCGGCTACACGCTCGATGAAATTCCGAACGACATCACCAAACAAACTCCCGCATCGTTCGAACCGACGATCGATTACTGCGTGGTGAAAATTCCTCGCTGGGATTTTGAAAAGTTTAAAGGCGTCGACGACACACTCGGCGTACAGATGAAATCTGTCGGCGAAGCGATGGCGATCGGCAGAACGTTTAAAGAAGCATTGCAGAAAGCGCTGCGATCATTAGAACAAGGCCGCGGCGGTTTGGGATGCGACGGCAAAGATATTGTCGATGTGCGCAAATTGACTGAAGAAGAACAACGCGATTGGCGGCGTAAAGTGTTGGATCGGATCAAAATACCGCGCCCGGGAAATATTTTTTATCTGCGGTACGGATTCCAATTAGGCATTTCGTTGGATGAACTTTTTGAGGCGACGAAAATCGATCCGTGGTTCTTATACAACATCAAACAAATCGTTGACTTTGAAAACGAGCTGTATTCGTACCGGCCTTGAATAAAATGAATGGTGAAGGAGTGTTAAAAATGTTTCAAAAAATAATGCTACGGGTTTTTGGTTGCATGCTTTTCGTTGGTGCAACGATCTATGCTCAAGGAATAACGCCATCTGAAAAAGAAGGATTGTTGAACGGCGACGCCACAGGACAGTTTCTTGTTGCAGAACAGAGCAACTATCCCGTTCCTTCAAAAGTATTATCCTTCAAAGAACAATTAGGATTGACGAATGCGCAGATCAAAAAAATCAATGAGTTGATGCAAAACCTTCCGGTGTCGGCACAAGTCAAAGGACAGGAAATTGTGGAAGCGGAAGAAGACCTGAGTCAAGCATTTGCCTCCGGCACCATCAGTGATAAAACATTGCGAATGAAATTAGAAAAGATTGGCAGGCTGCGTGCAGAGTTTCGCTTCACCCATCTGCAAGTGTGTATCAAAGTAAAGCAAATTCTTTCTGCCAATCAAAACGAACGCTACAAGGAATTAGTTGCCGGTGAACGCAAGTAAATCAAATTTTGAACGAACCGTTCCTCTAACTCCAGAAATTTTGCGTAAAGCAAAAGAGTATGGTTTTTCGGATCATCAATTAGCTCATATTTGGGACATCAAAGAATCGGCGATTCGGTTGATGCGAAAAAAAATGGACGTGCGTCCTGTATTCAAAACGGTCGATACATGTGCAGCCGAATTTGCCGCTTCAACGCCGTATCATTATTCCACGTACGAGCGTGAAAACGAATCGGCAAAAAGTTTTAAGAAAAAAATTATCATTCTTGGCGGCGGGCCGAATCGTATCGGGCAGGGCATCGAATTCGATTATTGTTGTGTGCACAGCGTGATGGCGCTGCGGGAATTGGGATTTGAAACCATCATGGTCAACTGCAATCCCGAAACGGTTTCAACGGATTACGATACGACGGATAAGTTATATTTCGAACCGCTGACGCTGGAAGATGTGCTGAATATTTGCGACCACGAAGAGCCGTTCGGCGTCATTGTCAGCTTTGGCGGACAGACGCCGCTGAAAATTGCCAAGGCGTTGGAAGAAAATGGCGTCCGCATTCTCGGCACGTCGCCGGAAGGAATCGATCTCGCGGAAGATCGCGAACGATTCGGTGCCTTGCTGCGCCGTCATAATATTGTACATCCAAAATACGGAACGGCTTACACGGTGAGCAACGCTGTTCTGGTAGCGGAGCAAATTGGATTTCCCGTTTTGATTCGCCCGTCGTATGTGCTCGGCGGGCGCGCGATGGAAGTGTGCTACAATAAAGATTCTGTCCACGAATATATGCGCAAGGCAGTCAACGTTTCTCCCGATCATCCCGTGCTCATCGATCGATTTTTAGAAGATGCATTCGAATATGATGTCGATTGTGTGAGCGATGGAAACAATGTCGTCATCGGTGGCGTGATGGAACATATTGAAGAAGCCGGCATTCACTCCGGTGATAGCGCTTGTGTGCTTCCTCCGTTCATCATCTCGGAAAAAAATCTGGAAGAAATTATTGCGTGTACCGTCAAACTCGCAAAAGCCTTGAAGGTCGTTGGGTTGATGAATGTGCAATTTGCGATTAAAGATCACGAAGTGTTCGTGTTGGAAGTCAATCCGCGTGCGTCTCGTACGGTGCCGTTTGTAAGCAAAGCAACAGGCTTGCCGCTTGCCAAGATTGCTGCAAAAGTGATGGTCGGAAAAACGTTAGAAGAACTTGGCTGTAAAGATTTCGATTTTCGAACAATAAAACATATTGCCGTCAAAGAAGCGGTGTTCCCCTTTGCAAAATTTCCCAAGACGCCGGTGTTCCTTGGGCCGGAGATGCGGTCCACAGGCGAGGTCATGGCAATCTCTAACAATTTTGGCGAGTCGATTGCGAAATCGCAAATTGCTGCGAGCAATGCGCTGCCGGATCAAGGCACGGTGTTTTTCAGCGTGAACGATAACGACAAAACCGATTTTACGTTAGACATTGCACGTGAATTTGTGGCAATGGGCTTTTCGCTGATTGCAACGGAAGGAACGGCAAAGTTTTTCCATACGAACAAGATTCCGTGCGAGCGATTGTTTAAAGTGAATGAAGGCAGGCCCACGTCGATTGATTACATTAAGAACGGAAAAATTCAGCTCGTCATCAACACACCGCTGGGTGAAGTTTCGCGTTACGATCAATATTCTATCGGCTGGGCAGCATTAGAAAGTAAAGTGCCGTTTATCACGACACTCTCCGCTGCTTCAACGGCAATCAAAGCGATTCATGAATTGCGTCATGAAAAATTGACGGTGAAAAGCATTCAGGAATATTTACAAGCGTAGCCGCAGCACGCAACGATTCAAAAGGACACCGCGGGGCGGGAAGAAGTGTTGCTGAAGGAAGAGAACGATACTTCTGAACGACGTTCCATTTCAGAAAAATATTCTGAAGATTTTTTTCGCCAAACAAATTCTCTCAGTTGCACGCGTCCAAACGATTGAGTATCTTCCATCATTATGCCGGACAATATTTTATTGATGATCTTTGGACCATTGTCGCTGCTTTCGCTGTGCGTCGGCGGTCTCGCTATTTATTTTGCTATGCAATGCGTCCGAAAAAATAAAAGCGAACTGCGAATGGTGTTCTGGTCCTTTGTCGCGCTTGCCGGTCTGTCCTTCGGCGGAATGTGCCTTGCCTATTTTATTATTCCCATCTTACTGAATCATTTATAAAAAACTTCATGCGAAAAGATTTCAAATCTATTTATACAAGAAGCGAACAAAAAATATTCAACGAACTTACCACGCCACATGCCATTCAAGAATTTTTAGACAACATCGAATACAGCGACGAATCGCGCTATCGCTGCCCGCGCAATGTATTGCGGGATGGCAAAGCGCATTGTTACGATGGAGCAATTTTCGCATCGGCAGTGTTGCAGTATCATGGAATTATGCCGATGATTGTGGAAATATTGCCGGATGACAACGATGACGATCATATTATTGCGTTGTTTCACCGCGGCACGTACTGGGGTGCGATTGGCAAATCCAATTTTGCGGGATTGCGGTACCGCGAACCGGTGTACAAAACATTGCGCGAATTGATGATGACATATTTTGAATCCTATTACAACATCAAGCAGCAGCGGACGATGATCGGTTACACGTCGCCGTTGATTTTAAACCGATTCAATCATCTCCACTGGCAAACGGATGATGCGGCAATGGATGTTATCGGCACAGCGCTGGACGAAGTTCGAAAATATTTTGTCCTCACATCTCAACAGAAAAAACAACTGACGCCGGTGCACAAACATTTTGCCGAAGCAGGAATGTACGGAACGAAACCATCAGGATTATATCAACCTTAACGAAAGGGAAAGAAAATGACACGAGAAGAACGAAATGAATCGATTGAAAAAATAAAAACATTGCCGGCAAAGTTGGAAGCGGCCGTGAAAGGATTGAATGATCAACAATTGAATTCGCCGTACGGCGAAGGCAAATGGTCGTTACGGCAGGTCGCGCATCATATTGCCGATGCAAATATGAATGCGTACACTCGAATGAAATTAGTTGCGACAGAACAAAAACCGATTTTGAAACCGTATAACCAGAATCAATGGGCAGTGCAGGAAGACAGCGTTCATGGTTCTGTCGAATCGTCGATCCAGATTCTCCGCGGATTGCATGAACGCTGGGTTCGGTTTCTGAACAACGTTCCTGAAGAAAGCTGGCTGCGGGAAGGTATTCATCTGGAAAATGGAAAGGTGACGCTGGAGAGTATTCTTGCGTTGTATGCCAAGCATGCAGAAAATCATGTGCAGCAGATTGTCACCTTCCGACAAAAAATGGGATGGTAAATGAATACAGAATGGATTCAAAAATTTCCCGCATCGATTACCGTCTGTGATACGCAAGGTGTGATACTTGAAATGAACGAACGCTCTATCGAGATGTTTAAGGAAGACGGCGGAGAAAAATTAATCGGAACAAATTTGTTGGATTGCCATCCCGAACCGGCGCGAACAAAACTGGAAGAAATGCTTGCCAGCGGAAAAGAAAATATTTACAGCGTCGAAAAAAACGGCAAGAAAAAATTCATTTATCAATCGCCGTGGTACAATGAAGAGGGAACGTATGCCGGATTTGTCGAGATCGTTATGCCGGTGCCGTTCGAGATTCCGCATTTTATCCGAAAAAGTTAAGAACGATATTCCATGCGCATTGGCTGGAAACAAACATACGAAACAGGCATTTCGAAAATCGACGAGCAGCATCGGCGATTGTTCGATATGGTGAACGAATTATTGGATCAAAAAACTCGCTCGTACAATGAACGGCAAATATTCAGTTTGTTGAATGGGCTGGTGAAATATGCCGAAGAACATTTTGCAACGGAAGAAAAATATCTGAGCTATTTTAAATATCCGAAGTTCGAAGAACATACACGGCAGCATCTTGCTTTTTTACAGGAAATCACAAAGTTTGCACAAAAATTGGAAGACCATCAAGCCAATGTCTTTCCGCAGATGCTGGAGTTTTTAAAGCGCTGGTATTTTACGCATATCGGGGAAAGCGATCGGTTGTATGTCGAATATTTTGTGAAGCATAAACTGATTCATCCTGCGCAGGAATTATTATAAACCATGGAACAGTCATGAAATCGAAACTCGATGAATTTGAATCGTACCGAAAAAAAATGAACGACCGTATTGCTGAAATCGATCATCTCGGCATCAAACGATTTTTTAATTTAGATACGGCGGCCTACACCGACGGTGCGCTGCCGGCAAAGACGAAAGAACTGCTCGGCCTCGTTGCGTCGTGTGTTCTGCGTTGCAACGACTGCATCGATTATCATTTGATTCAATGCGTCGAAGCTGGTTATACGGATGAAGAATTGTTCGATGCGTTGAATGTTGCGCTGATTGTCGGCGGAAGTATTTTTATTCCGCACATGCGCCATGCCGTGGAAACGATCGACGAACTGCGGACGCAAACGAAGAAGAAAGAATAACAATCATGCAGATAAAACGCTGCTGTTTGTATCTTGCCTTTCCTTTTTCTCTCTTCACAAGTCAATATCTCTATGCGCAGACACAGTTGAGCCGGCAGCAGGAATATTTTATTCGTCATCTTCTTGAACAAAATGATTCTCTGAAGTATGATGTCGATCCGGTAGACGAACAATTATCCCAACGGCTTGGAATTCGCTACGAAGGGGTGAAACATAAATTTCTGATTTCATACGAATTATCTTCTTCCCTCCGAACAGCAATTCAGCAGCAGCGATGCCGGGTGGAATGTGATTCGCTCGGTGGAATATTTTCACGAATCACTTTTTCTCTTCCGGAAGAATCTCTTGCACAGCAGTACTATTTCCGCAGCGGCAAGCTCATTGCGCCAATGACGTATTTTACCCACCATTGGAAAAAAATAGTTACAAAATATTTTATATTCCTGATCAGTGATTCAACAGCGTTCAACGATTATTCCATTCAGCGATTAGAAGATTTTACCGAAACCATGCTTGATTCGCTGGATTTTTCATCGGCAGATCGCGAAGTATTGGCAAACAAAAAGATTTATTATGTCCTCTGTCGCGATGAAAACGAGATCGAGCAAGTGACAGGATTTAAAACACGCGGTATGTATAATCTGGCATACGATATGGTCGTGACCACATACAATTGTCATTATCATGAACTCTTACATTTGCTGATGAATTATAAAATAAAATCATTGCCGTTGTATACGTTGCCGTTATTACAAGAAGGATTCGCCGTGGCGTTCGGCGGACGGGGCGGGTACGAGCCCGATGTGTTGCTGCATACCGGTGCATTTCTTCAATATTCCGGTTTTGCCGATGTGCGTGATTTGTTTTCACGGCAGAGTTTCGCTCGCACCGATGCCAGCATTAGTTATCCCGTCAGCGGATTGTTTGTGGCGAATCTTTTTCATTCGGTAGGCGCAAAAACATTTTGTGCATTGTACCGGAAGTATTCGGGAACAGATTCTCAAGTCGATACCATGACGTTTTGTGATATTACCACGGAACAATCGTGGGAAGAATCTGTCCGCGGATATGCTTTGACACCGATGATTTCAATTGGAACCGATGCGAAATCATTTCCTTTACAGACCGAAGGAAAAGAACATGATTCCGATCATTGGTATGTTTGTTTTAAAGATACTTTGCTGATTCAATCGACGAAATCTTCTGCAATAAGGTTCAGCAAAAAATTTAAAGAATTATTCCCGGCAAGAATTTACCACGGCGAGCATTATGCGATGATTGCTTCACCGACAGAATTGTCACTTTACGATTTATACACGGGCAATTTGATCGCGAATTATATCCAGTCATTCTCATCGACGCTGCGGCCGATCGTAAACTCTGACGGATTTATCAGATGTATCCTTCCCCAAAAAACTCTGCAAGATGTAACAGAACGGCAATAATTAATTCCACCACATTCCCATCATTGCACTAAAAGAAAAACGGATCTTTTATTTTTTCCGCGAACTGTTTTCAGTGATAAAGGCAACTAACTGTTCACTTGTTGCATTGCCGACATGAAATTGTCCGTTGATTTCGATGACAGGCAGCGCGCGGATTCCTTTCGATGTGATTACATCCGGTTTCAATGTTACATCGAACTCCTGTAATTGAAATCCCATCTTCGTTTGAAGTTCCACCAGCCGTTTTTTTACGATCGGACAGAACGGACAGCCGATGCCTGTATACAATTAGCAGTGGAAGGAATGATGTTCGTTGCCGGTTGGTCTTCGACAGAACCGTATCCCATCATCGTGGAAAGCGACGGAAAATATTTTACATAGAGCCACATTGCCAGCGGAATCATGATGATCCAGATTCCTGCTTGAAGATAATTCCCTAAAAGTGAGTAGATTATCACACCGCCGCCGGCGATGATCCACCCGAGATAAATAAAGGAAATATGACATTGCTGTTTCATGTCGACTCCTAATCTTTATTCTTTCGCCCGCATCGAATCCCATGTCGTGTAAGCAATCAACAAAATGAAGAGGATCAATCCGGTAATTTCTCCGTTCGTGGAATCTGCCCATGCGGTTTGATACCATGCGGAATATCCAAACGGCCATTGCTGGTCGATAAATTTCAGGAAGGCATTGAAGACTCCGAGCAGCGCTCCGCCTGCAATAAATCCGGAAGCGATGAGTGTGCCCCGCTGTGTGCGCGCGTTATTCAGTTTCTCGTTCTTCGACCGCGTGGAAACGAACCATGCGATGATGCCGCCGATGAGCAGCGGTGTGTTCAGCTCCTGCGGAATATACATGCCGAGTGCAAATGCCAGCGGAGAGATTTCGACAAGAAGAAGAATGAGAGAAATCATCGCGCCGACAATATACAGCAGCCACGGTGTGGGAGCATTGGACATCAACGGTTTAATCACTGCCGCCATGGCGTTTGCCTGCGGCGCAACCATTGCCTGGTCGCCGGTAAATCCGTACGCTTTATTTAAAATTAAAATCACACCGCCGACGGTAGCAGAAGAAAGCAGCACGCCGAGGAATTTCCATGTCTCCTGTTTCTTCGGAGTGGTGCCGAGCCAGTAACCAACTTTTAAATCCGTGATGAATCCGCCAGCAACAGAAAGCGCCGTGCAAACCACGCCGCCGATAATCAATGCGCTCAACATACCGGATTCGCCGCTCAACCCGATTTGCACCAACACAAGAGAAGAAAGTATCAGCGTCATCAACGTCATGCCGGAAACAGGATTGGTGCCGACGATGGCTGTGGCATTTGCCGCAACGGTCGTGAACAGAAACGAAATTATCACAACCACAAGCAATGCAACGACTGCCTGAAGGATTGCGGGAACGACACCGAGCACAAAAAACGCAAAGATAGCAAGCGCCGTTAGAATCACGAGCACCACAATCCATAACATTTTAATATCGGTTTGTGTACGGAGCGCTTGCCCGCCGTTTGTTTGGTTGGTTGCTTCGTTTCCGGATTTGTGATGTAGAATTTCCTGCGAGGCGAGTTTGAATGCACCGGCAATAATTTTCGATGAACGGATGATGCCGATGATTCCCGCCATTGCAATGCCGCCGATGCCGATAGGGCGAACATAATTGCGGAAGATTTCTTCGGGACTCATTTGCGAAATCAATTTTGTCGCCGTTGCACCGAGCGGTGTGGTGAGGAATTGTCCGATTTCATGAACCAACGGAACCAGCACAAACCACGAAAGCAGCGATCCAGCAACGATGATGGCGGAATATTTTACGCCGATAATGAATCCAAGCCCCAGCACCATAGCAGAGACATCGATTTTCATGACGATTTTAAATTTATCGGAGACTGCCTGCCCCCACGAAAACATGCGCGTCGTGATAACCTCGGACCACCAGCCGAATGCATTGAAAATAAAATCGAACGCACCGCCGATAATGCCGCTGACGACGAGAACGAATGCTTCGGTTCCGCCTTTTTCTCCTGCCACAAGAATTTCCGTTGTGGCGGTTGCTTCGGGGAAGGGAAGCTGCCCGTGCATATCTTTGACAAAATATTTTCGGAACGGAATTAAAAAGAGAATACCGAGAAATCCACCGAGCGCCGAAGCCATAAACATTTGAAAATAACTCGCGGGCAGGGCAAGAATGTATAGCGCAGGAATTGTGAAGATGGCGCCTGCCACTACGACGCCGGAACATGCGCCGATGGACTGAATGATAATGTTTTGTCCCAATCCGTTCGGTTTTTTTGCCACGCCTGTAATGCCGACGGCGAGAATGGCAATCGGAATGGCGGCTTCAAAGACCTGACCGATCTTCAATCCGGAGTACGCGGCGGCGGCAGAAAACAACACTGCCATAATCAATCCCCACGTTACTGACCAAGTCGTTACTTCGGGATAAATTTTTGCCGCAGACATCACCGGCTGATATTCTTCGCCGGGCTTTAATTCTTTATACGCATTCTCGGGAAGCGAACTGAGATTTTCTTGTTCCATGTTTTTTCCTGATAATTTTTATTTCGATTTTTCCACCCAGATTTGCACTAAGTGCAAAACAGTGTCAACAGCTTTTTCCATGCCCCACACGTTCACCCATTCTGTGCGGCTGTGATAATTTGCACCGCCGGTGAAAATGTTCGGCGTCGGCAAACCGAGTTCTGTTAATCGTGAGCCATCCGTGCCGCCGCGAATCGGCTGCCAGTCCGGTTTTAATCCTGCGCGTTCGGTTGCTTCGGATAAATAATCCACTACGCGCGGATCTTTGGCGATACCTTCGCGCATATTGCGGTACTGTTCCACAAATTTTATTTCGATGACGGCTTTGGGATACAGCGCTTGAACATCTGCCACAGTTTTTTCAACAACATTCCGGAGCACAGACAATCCCTCTGTTTTAAAATCACGGAAAATTATTTTCACGGTCGCTTTTCCCACGCCGCCTTCCAGAACGTACGGATGAATGTACGGTTCGTATCCTTCAGTTGTTTCCGGTGCTTGATTTTTGGGAAGCCGCGCAATAATATCGCTGACAACGCGAACTGCATTGACCATAATGTTTTTTGCACTTCCCGGATGAATATCGCGACCCTGCACGGTAATCGTACACGCATCCGCGCTGAACGTTTCTTTGTTCAATTCTCCCGGTGTATCACCGTCGATGGTGTAGGCGAACTTTGCTCCGAACTTTGGAATATCAAAATATTTCGTGCCGTTGCCCACTTCTTCATCCGGTGTAAATCCGATTTTAATTTCTCCGTGCGGAATTTCCGGATGTTGAATAAGATGCTGGATCGACGTCATAATAATAGCAACTCCGGCCTTATCGTCTGCGCCGAGCAGTGTCGTGCCGTCGCTCGTGACGATGGTTTTCCCGAGTGCAAACTTGAGCGGAGGATTTTCCGACTCGCGGATAAACAAATCCGGAACACCTTTCAGCGCAATATCGCCGCCCTGATAATTTTTTATGACTTGCGGCTTCACATTCGTATCGCTTACTTCCGGCGATGTATCGACGTGCGCGATAAATCCCACGGCGGGTGCGTTGGTAGAAACATTTGCCGGCAGCGTTGCCATCACGTAGCCGTATTTGTCGATGCTCACCTGCGGCACGTCGAGGTCTTTCAATTCTTTTGCGAGTAAATTTAAAAGGTCGAACTGCTTAGCCGTGCTGGGATAGTCTTCCACATCTTCTTTGGATTGTGTATCGATAACCACATAGCGAAGAAATTTATCGAGAACCGTTTCTGCCATAAAAAAATCCTTTCTGTGTAAACAATGCCGGAGAACGCCTGCGCGAATCTCGCCAATTTTATGCGAATAAGATAGAAAGAAGAGTGCAAACATGCTGTTAAAAAATACTCTTGCGCTTAATCATTTTTAAGTTTATTATACTGGCAAAAATAACAACCAAGGGGAATAATGATGAGGCATTATGGTGTTGTGATGGCAGGATTCCTGCTTTTGGGTGCGGGAAGTATTCAAGCGCAAATTTCTTTTTTTCCATACACAGAAAATTTTGATGAAGTCACCGCTCCGGCACTTCCGCAGCAATGGTTTGCAACCGGATTTGTAACATATGCTTCGTCTCCGAAATCCACACCGAATTGTGTTTCTACCACAGGTAACAGAAGCTTAAAAACACTGACGTCGCCGGTGTTTGATTTTACCGATGTACTGCCGGATAAACTGACATTTTATGAACGAAGGACAAGCACGGCGTCTGCCTTTCGTCTTCAAGTGTGCGTTTCCTTTGATGGAATGAATTTTACAAACGTGATTGCGGAATATGATACGATCGCTTCAACATCGAGTTATGTGCAGAGAGTGATCAATCTTGCCAATGCCGGACTTCAAAATAAAACTGCACAGTTTCGATGGCAGATTCTTGCCGACAGTACGAACAACACGGGTGTCCTTCGCATCGACGACATTTCCTTAACAACGATGCCGACAAACGATATTGCACTTTCTCATTTCGTCGTTAGCCCGTCTGTTCCGCATCGCAGTGATTCTCTAAAACTCTCGGTGACAGTAAAAAATAATGGAGCATCTGCAACGCCGCAATATTCTATTCATTTTTATCTTGATGCAAATAATAACGGAATAGCGGAACCCGGAGAATTGTTCTCGACCATGATAGGAAACGCGTTGGCAAGCGGTGATTCGATGACGGTGTCGGTCTTTCATTCATCGCTGTCGGCAGGAACGTACCGGTTCCTATCAGTTGCATCGTTGCCGCAAGATCAAAATTCGATGAATGATACTGCTGCGGCGATGGTAACAATCGGAAATATTCAAGGCGATATTTTGGTGAATGAAATTATGTACGCACCTTCCAATAGTATGCCCGAATGGATTGAGTTTATAAACAATTCAAACGATACAATTAATTTGAATCAATGGAAAATTACAGATTATACACTAGTGTCAACTATTTCAGAAAATATATTTATTCCTCCAAAACAGTATTTTGTGCTTGGGGCCGATACTGCTTATTTTAAAAAGTATTATAATGTTTCAAACATTTATGCTTTCCCAATTCATTTACCGCAATTAAATAATACCGGGGATCAAGTCGTAATTTTTGATCAAACTTCTTCTTCAAAAAATCCGTTCGGTTCTGCTATTGATAGCGTTGCTTACTCTCCATCGTGGGGAGGGCAAAATGGAAAATCGTTAGAACGAATCGATTTGCAGGCGGCAAGTACGCTTGCAGCAAATTGGGGAACGTCACAAGATTCGATCGGAAGCACGCCCGGAAAACTAAACAGCATCGCGCGTTTGGATTGTGATATTGCATTAAGTCATATAACACAAACCACATCGGTGGAAAATGGTAACGTTGTTCCGGAAATTACTGCAACGATTCGCAACATCGGAAGAAGGGCAGTGGATACATTACAGGTTGTGATGTACACGGACAGCGTTCGCAAAGGTTTGCCCGATTCGCTGACGCTGCTTGCTATCGAGACCATCGTTCTGCATCTTGCGCCGATGGATTCGTTGCTGATTTCAAAATCATTGCCGATGCTTTCCTCAGGCAGTTCAAAAATATTTTTGAGATTATCGTGCTCCAACGATCAGCGAACAAGAAACGATACCGGAAGTGTGATGATCAATGTTGCCTATCCATGGCACGCGCTTGTGATAAACGAAATTATGTTCAATCCGTTATCAAATCAAAACGAGTGGATTGAATTTTATAATGCAAGCAGTTTATCGGTGGATTTGCATCGTTGGAGTTTTTGTGATCGTCCGACGGCATCCGGTTCTTTCAATCAATTTACAATCAGCGACAGCGCAAGTGTTCTTTTGCCGCAGCATTATGTTGTCGTGGCGGCAGATTCAACAATCTTGACGATGTATCCGGAATTAAAAAATTGTTCTAACGGAAATTTGTTGGTCATAAAAAATCATTCCAGCGGATTTGGTTTTAACGACGATGGCGACGCCATTCAATTAAAAGACTTAACAGGAAAGACCATCGATAGTGTTGCCTATCTTCCGTCGTGGCACAATCCAGTTGTAACCGATACGAAAGGAAGATCGTTGGAACGAATCAATCCGCTGCTCGATTCCAATGATCCGCATAATTGGAGTACGTGCACCAATTCGTCCGGCGGCACTCCGGGGAAAGTCAATAGCATTTTTACTCCGTCTTCTTCAACAACGAACACGACACTCGATATTTCTCCGAATCCTTTCTCGCCCGATGGCGACGGCTTTGAAGACAATTGCATGATTTCGTATCACGTTCCGATGACGTCTGCGGTTATCAATATCCGAATTTTTGATATCAAAGGAAGATTGATTCGTACACTTGCCAATATGCAATTTGGATCATCGAGCGGAAATTTTATTTGGAACGGCATGGATGATAAAGGGCAGCGTGTTCGCATCGGTGTCTATATTATTTTATTTGAAGCAAATGATTCCATTAGTCATCGATCGATCACGGCAAAAAAAGTAGCGGTGGTTGCTACAAAGTTGTAATGGTTTCTTTTTTATTCAGTTTGAAATGCAGTATTAAAAGGCGACCTTATAGAAAACAACGTAAGGAAAAAAGATTTTTTGGATAAGGCAAATTTGGTACATTCACACATCCATACATTTCATATTCCGGTTTTGGGATTAGCGTTTTCCATCGATACGCCGGTTCGCGTCGCGCGATTCGGCATATCATCCGTCGTATCGATTGTGGATGATATGCTCATCGAGCACATGCGGAAACAGTATGCCGCTCAATATGGAGAACCGTATACGACAATTACCATCCGGGATCATGATCACCGTGCGCAGCGTATTACGGAGTATCTCAATCTTATTCACCGCATCGTACATCGGCAAATCGAATCGCTCAAAGCGTCGGCATTTGAAGCAGGAAGTGAAATTGAAAAATATTTTTCGATGCTTCCGGATCACTCACCGCTCAGACTTCTTTACACCAAGATGAAATCCACGAACGATGTGGAAAAGAAAAAATCCATGCAGCGCGAACTGCAAGAACATATTGTGCCAGGTGATATCGATGTCAATATTATGACCAAGCTTGACAAGGTCAACGCCGGTGCTCATCAAGAGCTGTTGCCGGCGGAATTCAGCGAT
>DATKMP010000197.1:0-5952 GCA_035541775.1 Bacteroidota bacterium
GATCACTTTAGACGCATATCCAGGCGTACGGTACGAAGGATCTGTCGATAAAATTGTTCCGACGGCCGATCGCTCGAAAGCAACCGTGCTGGTAAAAGTTGCATTCAACCATTATGACAGCCGCGTGCTGCCGGAGATGGGTGCAAAAGTTTTATTCTTGACAAAACCGGCAGAAACAAAAACTCTTCAAGAGAAACCGTTTCTCTCTGTTCCGCAAACGGCCATTGCAACGCGCGATGGAAAAAAAGTTGTCTTTTGTATTGAAGACAATAAAGCTGTTGCGGTTCCGGTTTCCGTCGGGCGGGAATTCGGCAGCACGGTCGAAATCCTCAACGGCATTACCGTCGGCGAAAAAGTGATTGATAAAATCGATGGAACGATTACGAGCGGAGTGAAGGTGAAAGTTCTTTAGAATGTAGAAGTTGGAATTTGGAAGATAGAAGCGGAGAATGAACATGCCCGAACGCGAACCGGCGAAAAATTTTCAGGATTTAGATGTTTGGAAAAAATCACATCAATTTGTCTTAGAAGTCTATCGAATGACGGAAAAATTTCCGAATAAGGAAACTTATGGTTTATCATCACAATTTCGAAGAGCAGCAATCTCAATTCCAGCAAATATTGCAGAAGGATTTTGAAAACGCGGTAAAGCTGAAAAAGTGAAATTTATAAATATTGCAGAAGGTTCGCTTCAAGAGTGTATCTACTGCTTAATTTTATCAAAAGATCTCGATTATGGGTATGATGAACAACTTTTTAAACTTACAGATGAAATCGGGAAGATGCTTAATGTGTATTCTCACAAAATTCTATCTTCGAACTTCTAACTCCTCACTTCGTTTTATGGAAAGGAATGAATGAATGTCAAACTCCATTATTCAAGTACAAAATGTTTCAAAATCCTATTGGCGAGATAGTTTTGAAGTACCCGTTCTGAACGACATCTCCTTGGAAGTACAGGAAGGCGAATTTCTCGGATTGATGGGGCCGTCAGGTTCCGGCAAAACGACGCTCCTGAATCTTATTGCCGGCATCGATCGGCCGAGCAAGGGCGTCCTGCTTGTTGGCGGAACGGATGTTGCCAAGCTGAGTGAATCTGCACTGGCGAAGTGGCGGTCGCGGCATGTCGGTTTTGTGTTTCAATTCTATAATTTACTGCCGGTGTTAACAGCGTTCGAAAATGTCGAACTGCCGCTGCTGCTCACATCGCTTTCGAAAGCCGAACGCAAAAAACATGTAGAACTCGTTTTGAATGTTGTCGGATTGGGCGACCGAATGTTTCATTATCCCAAACAACTTTCCGGCGGTCAAGAACAACGCGTTGCCATTGCCCGCGCCATCGTGACAGACCCCACCATTCTTGTTGCCGACGAACCGACCGGTGATTTGGACAGGCATTCGGCAGAAGAGGTGCTGACATTACTGGAACGGTTAAATACCGAATTCAAAAAAACTATCGTGATGGTGACGCACGATCCGCATGCCGCCGAAAAAGCAACACGACGGCTGCATCTGGATAAAGGCGAGTTGTCATAGGAGCGCGACCATGAGAATATTCAAATTGATTTTCAAAAATGCCCTGCGGCATAAACTGCGAACGTTTCTGACCATTCTCGGCATGGCGATTGCGGTGATGGCGTTCGGCGTGCTGCGTACCGTGGTGGATATGTATTATGAAGGACTCGAAGCGACGGCTGCGAATCGTTTGATTACGCGGCAGGCGGTTTCGTACATTTTTCCGTTGCCATATTCGTACCGTGACCAAATCGCAAAAATTCCTGGCGTGGAAACGGTTTCGTTTGCAAATTGGTTTGGTGGAACGTACATCGATAAAAAAAATTTCTTTGCCCGAATGGGAGTCGATGCCGAAACCATTTTCGATGTTTATCCTGAATGTCAGATCGCACCGAAAGAATACGAAGCATTTAAGAACGAACGCAATGCATGCGTTGTCGGTTCCGAAATCGCAAAACAGTATGGATTTAAAATCGGCGATATCGTTCATATTGACGGGGACATTTATCCCGGCAATTGGGAATTTGTGGTGCGTGGAATTTACACGCCGCGTGATAAATCCACCGATGCAACGCAAATGTTTTTTCACTGGGCAGCCATTGATGAACGGATGAAGCAGGAAATGCCCAGCCGTGCCGGTCAAGTCGGTTGGTATATTATCAAGATCAAAGATCCTGCACAAGCAGCGGCAATTTCCGAGCAGATCGATGCATTGTTTCAAAATTCTTCCAACGCCACAAAAACAGAAACAGAACGCGCCTTTACGCAAGGATTTATTGCAGGATTTAGTTCGCTGCTGAACGCAATGAATTTTGTTGCTTACATTATTATCGGGATCATCATGCTCATTTTAGGCAACACGATGATTATGTCGGCACGCGAACGGACACGCGAATATGCCGTCTTGAAAACACTCGGCTTTACCGGCGGGCATCTGTTCGGTTTAATTTTCGGTGAATCGATGTTCATCTCCGGACTCGGTGCTGCCGTCGGATTGCTTGTAACGTATCCGGTGGTCAGCGGTATCGATGCGTTGATGCCGAAAGGATTTTTCCCCTACTTTTTCATCACACCGTTCACCGTTATCCTCGCAATCATCGCTGCGCTAACGGTCGGTGTTGCGGCGTCTGTTTTTCCTGTGCAGCGCGCCTTGCGAACTAAAATTGTTGACGGTCTGAGATTTATCGGATAGACGTTAGCTGTTGGTAGTTAGCGGTTAGTAATTAAATTCTGGAATTGATTAAGAACGAGAAAGAATTTGTGAGGGAAAAAATAAAAATATTCTATCTTCAAACTTCTATCTCCTGAATTCTAAATTCATTGAGGATCACATGAAAATCCCATTTCGGTACACGTTAAAAAATTTTAAATCACGCAAACTGACAACCGGTATTACCATTGCAGGCATTGCCCTGGTCGTCTTTGTGTTTGCCGCAGTGTTGATGATGGCGCACGGTATTCAGAAAACGCTCGTCGCTACCGGCATGCCGGATAATGTTATCATTGCGCGCAAAGCGGCGAATGGCGAAATCTCCAGCATTCTGGGGCGCGACGATTGCAATACGGTGCTGACATTGCCGCATATTGCGAAAACGTCCACAGGAAAACCATTAGCATCCGGCGAAACCGTAACGGTGATCAACTTGCATAAAAAATCCGGCGGCTTAAGCAATGCAACGGTGCGCGGTGTGGCACCGGAAGCGTTTGTGCTGCGTCCGCAAGTACATATTGTGGAAGGGCGCATGTTTCATCCGGGCGCTCGTGAAGTGATCGTCGGTGCTGGAACGGCTAAGAATTTTGTCGAGGCACAAGTCGGCAATTCGGTCATGTTCGGCGGCGATAACTGGACTATTGTAGGACTGTTCGATGCAGGCGGCAGCGGATTCGATTCCGAATTCTGGGGCGACAACGACCAATTACAAGCAGCGCTCCATCGCAGCGGGGGATATTCAACATTGACATTCAAGCTCGATCAGCCCGATGCCTTTGCAGCATTCAAAGCGGCGTTCGACCGCGAGCAACGGTTGCAGCAATTCGAGCCGAAGATCGAGCAGAAATTTTTTGAAGAGCAATCGGAAACGATGGCGCTGTTCATTCGCATTCTTGGAATTTTTATTACGGTGGTATTTTCATTCGGTGCGACCATCGGCGCAATGATTACGATGTATGCAGCCGTGGCAAATCGTACGGTGGAAGTCGGTACGTTGCGCGCGCTTGGATTCCGCCGGCGCAGCGTGTTGGCAGCATTTTTAGTAGAATCAATCACCATCGCGTTGTTCGGCGGCGTTATCGGACTATGTTTGGCATCGTTTCTGCAATTCTTTTCTATTTCGACAATGAATTACGGCTCATTCTCCGAATTGCAATTTTCATTCGCGCTTTCGCCGTCAATCATTGTTTCGTCGCTGCTGTTCTCGTTATTTATGGGATTTGTTGGTGGGTTTTTGCCTTCGATCCGTGCAGCTCGCCTAAAAATTGTGAATGCGTTGAGAGCATCGTAAAACACAAAAGGTCACCGGTACGTTTACAGCAGTATCTGGTGACCTTATTGAATTGGCGAGATTATTTCTTTAAATAAAATTTAAACGGGATTGAAACCCATACCGCAACGGGTTTATTGTTCATCATTGCCGGACGAAACACCCATTTCTTTGCCGCATCTAATGCAGCAGCATTAAAAATTTCTTCTGTGGATTTTTCTACGAACACTTTTTTAACCGTTCCATCTTTTATGACAAGCATTTTTACAAACACTGTTCCTTCGAGATTTGCTTTCATAGCAAGTTCTGGATACACGGGCATTGTTCTCAACAGTATTGCCGGTTCTACTTCCATGGGGATAAATGTATCCGGTGCCGGTTCTTCTTCGGGTGGTATAACAATTTTTATGGTCCCGGCTGTACCTTCCTCAATCGTTCCATTCGTTGTCTGAATGGCTGCCAAGTCTTTTAGATCGGCAAAAGTTTGGTCGGGGTTGATCGTTCCGTCGGGGACTGGAACCGGTACACCGAAGGAAGGTTTAATGCTTGCTGTTGTCACCATCGCGGTTTGTGGAGCGCCCTGCGAAGGCGGCAATGGTATTTGGCTGAGTTCGATAATTCGCGTTGATCCCACACCCGTTATTTCATCGGTTGGCTGTAATAATGTAATAAGATGGTAAACGGCAACAATTGACAGGATCAAAAGTATGGAGACAATCATCGCTTTTGCCATTCGTTGATTATACGTCGCTTGAAGTTCTTGATAGCCGTAATTCATTGTGGTGTTCATGGCGTTGCTCCTTTCCGGATGATTGTATTCTCTTTTCTTTCTTCCTATTTTCTTTCATTCACCTTTCACCCATACATATCATGAATAGAGAAAAGGTAAATGCAAAAACCGATTTTATTTTTGAATAGCGATGCCAGAATCTTGGAAACGCTTCGCGCCGGTAAAGAACATGCGCTGCTCGAATTGTTTCAGCAAAACCGGCAATCTATCAGATCGCTGGTGATGAAGAATCATGGTAATGAAGATGATGCCGAAGATATTTTGCAGGATGCGTTGATCGTATTCTGGGAACAAATCCGGAGCGGAAAATTTATCTATGAAGCGAAATTAAGCACGTATATTTACGGAATTTCAAAGAATCTCTGGATGAGACGTTTGTATAAAAAGAAACGGGAATTGCCGATGCCGGACGATGAACCGGACTGGCGCGACGATGCACAAACACCGTTAGAAGAACTGATTGCGACGGAAGAATCCAATAGTGTGGCACAAGCGATGGAGCGTATCGGTTCGCCATGCAAAGAAGTATTGTTGATGTATTACTGGGAAGAACGTTCGATGGAAGAAATTGCCGAAGCATTGCATTTTTCAAATGCCGATACGGCAAAGTCGAAAAAATATCAATGCAAAAAAACACTTGAACTTCTCATCAAGAAACAGTTGCAAGGAGTTGTGCAATGATCAACGATGAAACTACCCATTGGGCTGGCCAGCAAGATCGTGTCGATGATTTTGTCTTTCAGCGGCTCTCATCTGAAGAAATGGACACATACAAACGGCATCTTGAAAAATGTGCTCATTGCGCGCTCCTTGTTCAAAACGAACAACAATTGATCAAGGGAATAAAACGTTATGGCCGCTCTCAGTTAAAATCCAGATTGCAAGAGCAAATATCAAAACAGGATTTTTCACACATCGAATGGAAACGCTTTGTAAGCATTGCAGCAGTTATTATCCTTGTTTCAACTTCCGCTGCGTATTTCTTTTTCTTAACGCACAATCATAATGCAAATTCACGATCGAGAGAAATTGTGTTACAAGAACAACACCAATCACTCTGGTTGATAGGAAAAGTAGTGATCAAAAATGAACCGTTTCATGGGAAACTCGCAAAGGATAATTGGACGTTTCGTCTTCGCCGTGAAAACAGTTCCGGCGTTCTCCATA
>DATKMP010000198.1:0-16060 GCA_035541775.1 Bacteroidota bacterium
CCGTATCGCGCAGTGACATTCGATATTCGCGGGCATGGCGCCAGCGATGTCGGCGATGGACAATATTCGATTGAATTTTTTGTCGATGACCTTGTCGCTTTGCTGGATCATCTTCATATTCAACAAACAATTCTTTGCGGGCTTTCGATGGGCGGCTATATTGCTCTGCGCATGTACGAGCGATTTCCTGCACGCATCAACGGATTGATTCTCTCCAACACCAAAAGCGCCGCCGATTCCGACGAAACAAAAATTAAGCGTGCGGCAACCATTCGAGCAATGAAACAAAACGGTGTGCACGCATTTGCGGAAAATTTTCTTCAATCTGTTTTCTGGAAAGAAACCTTCCATTCCAATCCAGCGGCCGTTGCATCGATTCGCGAATTGATCGTAACGAACTCGCCGCTCGGCATCTGCGGCACACAGCTTGCTCTTGCAGCACGCACGGACACAACGCACGTCTTACCGACAATCCACATACCCACAATGGTGATCACCGGCGAATATGATGTTCTCGCTCCGCCTGCCGAAGCACAGGCCATGAGCAAAAACATTTCCGGTTCCGAATTGCATATCGTTCCACGCGCCGCACACTTGAGCAATATTGAAAACAGCGATGAATTCAATCGCCTGATGAAAATATTTTTAGCAATGCACTGGAAGAATTCGTGATTCGCACATTCAACCTCGAAACGTGAGCCGCACATTCTTGCATTGCATTGATGGCAACTTTTTAATATCCTTCTTACGTTGTATCAATTTTGTTTTTTCTAAGTTTGAAGTGAATTCTTATGCTCCGAGCCCGCAGTCTCTACATCTTGATATGGTTAGTTTTTTGCGCTAGTTCCCCCTTATCCCTTGCACAAGAACAGCACTATTATTTTTTCCATCCGTATGCATACGGCTCGGATGGATTGTATAATCCCATCTCGCTTCTCGCATCCGGCGGATTCGATTCCTTTCAGATTCTTGACCGCGAGCCGACTTGGAAAAATATTTATTGGAATCAAGCTGCCACCAATGTTTGGCGCAGTGCTATTTCTCCGCTGCCCGTCATCAGCGACTTCGGGTGGAACCGCTTTCTCCGGCAGGAAGTTTTTCCCACCAGTCTTAATATCGACGATGCACAATATGCGCCGAACTTTGCACTTCACGCGCTCGGCGGCGGAATGGAATTTCGAAAAATTTCGGAATGGTACGATTATTACAACGTACCGCTGCCCTATGCTTGCGGTCTCCTGACATGTGTGGCATACGAATTTATCAACGAGACCGTCGAGAACGGACCAGTTACTGGCCCGAATGAAGATTGCATACCCGATATGTTACTCTTTCAACCGCTCGGGTTCATTCTTTTCAGTTTCGATGGAATTGCAGAGTTCTGTTCTTCGACTCTGAATATGAACGATTGGTCAGAGCCAATGGCAATTTCTTTTGCGCCGTTTGCCATTCGCAATGCCGGACAAAACTTTGTCGCCAAAATTGCGCTGAACCAACTGCACACCGCCAGCGCGTTTATTCATTTCGGAGAATTTACCATTTTGGGTTTATCGCTCAAAACAAATCACGAAGATGCTGTCTCGTTCGGCGGAGGACTTGCGACGACTGGCGTTAAAGATTTGCCCATTCAAAACGGTGTACCCTCCAATACGGTTACGACCGGCCCTATGGCAGGAATTTATTATGACCGCAATAATTCGCTGCTGGCTTCCGCTGCCTACTGTGATAATTTTAATACACGGTTTCGTTTCAATATCTACCCCGGATGCTTTTCTTTTGGTACGGTTTCACCGGGATTTTTTCTTACCGTAGCCCACAATGGAACGACCACCGCAGGATTGACGATGCACCTGCTTCCGCTTGGAATCGGCTTTTATTCGCCGCACTGACATTGTCTTTCTCACCATGATGCCGCCAATTCTTCATTTCCGTCTTGCATCTTCTTACAACTCAAAGTATAATACGATGTATGATGTCAAAATTACAACAGCTTCAGCAAACAGTTGTGGAATGCAGGAAATGCCCGCGGCTTGTGGCGTGGCGCGAGAAGGCCGCACGCGAAAAAGTGAAGCGTTTTGCGAATGAGACCTACTGGGGTAGGCCACTGCCGAGCTTCGGCGATCCAGATGCTCAACTACTGCTCGTGGGACTTGCGCCGGCGGCTCATGGTGGCAACCGCACAGGACGGATGTTCACCGGCGACCGCAGCGGCGATTGGCTTTTTCGGGCATTATATAAATCCGGATTTGCAAATCAGCCAGAATCCCTATCACTTGACGATGGCTTAAAACTCCGTAATTGTTATATCACTGCCGCATGCCGATGCGCTCCGCCTCAAAATAAATTATTGTCCAACGAATTACAAAACTGCCGCTCTTTTCTTTTAGAAGAATTACTGCTGCTGAACAATCTTCGCATCATCGTCGGGTTAGGCAAGACCGGATTCGATGTTGTGCTTCAAAGTTGTGAACGACTTGGTTGGATCGAAGGAACACAAAATCCAAAGTTTGGACACGGCGTTGAATTCCAAATCAATAAAACGATCCTGCTCATTGGTTCGTATCACCCAAGCCAGCAGAATACGTTCACCGGAAAATTGACAGAGCCGATGTTCGATAAAATATTTCGGCGCACTCAACGTTTATTGAACGAATCATGAAAAAATATTTTTCTACTTTTCCATTACTGTTCATGGTTGTTGTGTTTTTTTTTCTTGGCATTGCACGCCTTAACGACCTTTCACTTTATACCGACAGCACACGCTATCTTGCTTGGGGAAATTCCATTGCACACGGACAGGGATTTGTCGATGATACGCAGCCGGTGCCTGAATATTACGTCGTCAATGCACCGCTGTATTCCATCGTCCTTGCACCTGTACTGATACTATTTCCTATGTCGCTTATAGCGGCAAAGATTTGGACTCTCTTATGGGGTGTCTTATCGATCATTTTATTTTATTTCTTGATGAAGCGAATGGCCTCGGATTCTGCAGCGCTTCTTGCAACTGCGATGTTTGCCTTTAATCCGCTGACGCTTACTCTCTTTACGGAAGTATTATCTGAAGCGCCTTTTTTGTGCATTCTCTTTTCTCTTTTCTTCCTGCTTGAACAGAGGACTACAACCAGCACATTACGATGGCAAACACCGCTTCTTGTCATTCTTCTGGGTGTAGTGGCTCTTCTGCGCGAAGTCGGCGCTGCATTTGTTGCCGCGGCAATTGTTTTTCTGTTCTTTAAGAACCAACGGAAGCTTGTCTTGATTTCATCTGTCACTGTTTGTTTTCTCTTCGGAAGTTGGACGTACCGAAACTTGCATGTCATCGGAACGCCAGCAACATCACAAAGCGCAAATGTTTCGTACATCTTTCAGCATTTTGTCACAGCGCCCGATACGCCGATCGTCCAAGAATTTCTACAACGGTTGATGATTAATGTTCAATGGTACCGAACAGAATTAGGTGGTTCCATTTTTTATCTTTTTCCGACGACCTTCATCGTTCATCCATCCTGGATATTTACCGCAACAGCTTCCTTCGTGCACACACTCAGCCCATTTCTCTGGATCGCCATTCTTCCGCTGTGCGTGTTCGGCATCGTACTCGATCTTCGCCTTTCTACTATATCGTATGTACGTCTTCTTTTCATTCTCTTATATCTTAGTATTCTCCTCTTCTATCCCGTCAATGATGTCCGTTTTTTGTTACCGCTGCTGCCGTTCTATGTTTGGTATGGCACATTAGCTTTGCAGCGTCTCTTCGCTACGATTCCATTACAGGCACCATTGCGCAATACAGTAGTCGGCTGTGTTTTTGCCGCCGTTCTATTTCCCAACATATTAAGCTTGATCGAGATGACGCGAACCAACATAACATACGCGCGCGACCCTTTACGGTTTTCCAGCGAGGCATCGTCATGGCACTCGGATTATTTTTCTACGCCATGGCATCTTCTCGGCCCTTGGATCAAACAGCACGTACCGCCGAATACCGTTATCGCGACGACCAACAAAAGTATTGCGGCGTATGCACCTGACCAAAAATTTTTAGAAATAAGCCGCGCAGTTCCGCTGCCGCAATTTGAGCAATTACTGCGGGATAACGCCGCAGAATACATTCTTGCGCCTCTTATTGCCGATAGTATTCACGAGCATCAAGCAAAGATGAACGAATCCACTCGGTTCAGATTCGAATGCGTGTACACCATCGGGCGATTGGCACTGTTCCAAATTGCGCCGCGTGTTCCTGTGATTTTCGCTCACGCTGCACAGCAAAAAATACCAATTCAACTCCACAACGACAATTCTCTTTATGCACTCGCGCGTCAATCGATCTTAAACGAACAGTATGCCAAAGCCGATTCACTTTTACTTGTTCTGCGCTTGCGCTATAAACACGCTGCGATCTTCACCGGCGATCTTCAATACCAGCAGCTTATTCTTCAGACCTTCATGTTAGATTCGATCCGCGCGATGCAGGATTTGCAGCAACTCTATTCGCTGCCGACAGCAAGTTCGTTTGTCGATCCGGCACACATCCACATTCATATTATGAATTTAATTTTGCAAGCTCGGCGCACGCCATCGACACAGCAGCATGCAATGCTGTTGTATGCGGCGGGGCGATCCTGCTGGGATATCGGTTATTCGAATCAAGCATATCGCTTGCTGCAAGAATCCGTTATGGACAATCGAGAATATTTTGAAGGCAATCTCTGGGTATGGTATTTTGCAATGCAGCTCGGAAAACCGCAGCAAGCGGCGCAGTACTTGCATCAATTAGATGCCATCGATCCATCTAACACCGTTGTGCGATGTTTTCATCGTATTGCTCTGTTACAGGATTCACTGCAGCAAGAACATTCTTCTTTGAAGCGTTCGGCACGTTTTGCATCGCTCGCTACCGAATATACTTCTCTCGATTTACCGGATGCAGCATTCGATGCTGCAAATGCCGCGCTCTCGGACGATTCCACGAATCGAGAAGCGGCCGCCATCCTTCTTTCACTTTTTCAGCAGCGTCAATGCTTGCGAGCAGCAAATCAAATTGCACTCCGATATCATCTACAACCATAGCCGCCGTACCGAGTTTGACCTTCTCTTTTTCTTGGACTATATTGAAACGAAGAGTTGCAATGTTTTAGAAAGGCACAGATTATGAACGACGCAAATCTTTCCGTCGGCTTCTCGCAGGCCATTCCGCAGGATTCGTTCCGCCGATTGCGAAGAACGCGGATGACCGCTGCACTGCGGTCGATGGTGCGCGAGACCGAATTAGCCGTCAACGATTTTATCTACCCGATGTTCGTCGTGACCGGAACAAAAATACGCAAAGAAATTTCATCTATGCCCGGCGTGTTCCAGCTTTCCATCGATGAATTAGTCAAAGAATGTGTTGAAGTGAAACAGCTGGGAATTCCCGCGGTCATTTTATTCGGCATTCCCGATCATAAAGACGAAGTCGGCAGCGGCGCATACGATGAACATGGCATTGTGCAAAATGCTGTCCGTGCTATTAAAAAAGAAGTACCGGAACTTGTCGTCGTTACCGATGTGTGTTTGTGCGAATATACTTCGCATGGACATTGCGGCATCGTGCGCGGCAGCGAGATTGTGAACGACGAGTCGATTGCATTGCTTGCAAAGGAAGCGTTGACACATGCGCAAGCGGGTGCGGATATCATTGCGCCATCCGATATGTTCGATGGGCGCGTACAGGCGATTCGGCACATGCTCGATGCAAACCATTTTGAATCGCTCCCCATTATGTCGTACGCCGCAAAGTATGCTTCCGGTTTTTACGGGCCGTTCCGCGAAGCGGCAGAGAGTACGCCGAAGTTCGGCGACCGCCGGTCGCACCAAATGGATCCAGCAAACAGCAGCGAAGCGCTTCGTGAAGTGGCACAGGATATTTTAGAAGGCGCAGATATCGTCATGGTGAAACCCGCACTGCCGTATCTCGATATTCTTCGCCGCGTAAAAGACCGTTTCGAAATGCCCACTGCCGCATACAACGTCAGCGGAGAGTATGCGATGATTAAAGCAGCGGGACGCAATGGCTGGATCGATGAAGAGCGCGTTATGATGGAAGTGCTCACAAGTATTAAACGCGCGGGCGCAGATATGATTCTGACGTACTTTGCAAAAGACGCCGCAATATTATTAAAAGGTTGAGAAGATGAAAATGAAACTGGTTCGCCGTACCCGATTGAAGACGCGCCATTCGACAAAATTATACACTAAAGCACAATGGCTCATTCCCGGCGGCGTTAACTCGCCCGTTCGTGCTTTTAAGTCCGTCGCGCGCTCTCCTCTTTTTATCAAGAAGGCAAGTGCCGCGTATGTTTGGGATGAAGATCATAATAAATTTATCGATTATGTCGGTTCCTGGGGTCCGATGATCCTCGGCCATGCAAATCCCGCATTGACCAAAGCGGTACGCAATGCCGCTAAGTTCGGCACCAGTTACGGCGCACCGACAAAAGCCGAAGTGCTAATGGCAGAATTAATCTGCAAGCTTGTTCCCTCCATTGAAATGGTGCGAATGGTCAACTCCGGCACCGAAGCAACCATGAGCGCTGTTCGTCTTGCACGCGCGTACACCAGACGCGACAAAATTATCAAGTTCGAAGGATGTTATCACGGCCATGGAGATTCGTTCCTTATTAAAGCCGGTTCCGGCGCCATGACGCTCGGCGTGCCGGATAGCCCCGGTGTACCCGCTGCCCTTGCTGTCAACACATTGACAGCACAATACAATAATCTTGCTTCGGTGCAAACGACCTTTGAACAATATCCAAATCAAATCGCTGCCGTCATTGTCGAACCTGTTGTTGGCAATATGGGATGCGTACTTCCACAAGCAGGTTTTCTACAGGGATTACGTGCGCTGTGCAACAAACACAACGCACTATTGATTTTTGATGAAGTGATGACGGGATTTCGCGTATCGCTTGGCGGCGCACAGGAATTGTACGGCGTTACGCCCGACCTGACCACGCTTGGAAAAATTATCGGCGGCGGATTACCTGTCGGTGCCTACGGCGGCAGGCGGGATATTATGCAGCTTGTCGCTCCATCCGGGCCAATGTATCAAGCGGGAACGCTTTCCGGCAATCCACTTGCGATGGCAGCAGGAATGAGTATGCTTAAAATTTTATCCGCACATAAATTACTTTACAAACGATTGGAAGAACGTTCTGCACAATTGGAAGACGGATTTCGGGCAAACCTTCAAACGCTCGGATTGCCGTTCACCATGAATCGCGTTGGTTCTATGTTCACCTTGTTTTTCACCGACCATTTGGTTTGTGATTATCAATCGGCAAAGACAGCGGACACAACAAAATTTTCGCAGTACTTTACCTTGATGTTAGAACAGGGAATTTACCTTCCGCCGTCGCAATTCGAAGCGGCATTTATTTCCACCGCACATACAGAACACATCATCGAAAAAACCATCAAAGCAAATTACAATGCGTTGAAACGGTTGTAATGTTCATGGTTATTGGTTCGTTGTTCGGGAACAATGCATCGGATTACTAAAATCTTAACAAAGGATTCTCATCATCTCAGCAGGGACGTTCTCCGCCAAACAAACGGCGGATAAAAATTGAACGTCCCTACAAAAAATTACACGGCTACAATGTCCGCTACTCTTCCCTTTTCCCTCCTTTGTAAGGAGAAGAAACGCCGAAGGCATTGGTGTGACTTTAATGTTGTTAGCGTACATAAAAAAGCCCCGACGTCTTGCCGGAGCTTTTTTGTTTCGTTCTTTCTTCTCTGCTAATTTACCGTCACCGGAACCGAAAGGTGTATCGGCACATGATTCTGAATGGTGATATAAATATTAATAACAACCGAAATCCCTGCAGTACTGACAGTTGATTGATCAGCAATACCAAAAACAAAGTA
The DNA here is from genome assembly GCA_035541775.1 of Bacteroidota bacterium. Classification (GTDB taxonomy): domain Bacteria; phylum Bacteroidota; class Ignavibacteria; order UBA10030; family UBA10030; genus DATKMP01. Next base: position 7,912 of record DATKMP010000198.1, read on the forward strand.
CGTGTTGCCGTGACCCTGTAACCTAAAATCACCTGCCGGAGTAACAAGCGGAGGCGAGCTTGGATCGCTGCTAATATCGCCATAGACCATAAACGTTTCACCCTGCAATGGATTTGCGCCAAGATAAACGCTCGCTGTAATGCTTGCATTGATCGGGTTCAGATTAGAATCCCACATCGTCAGCGTATCAACCAGACCGGAGGATAATCCATGAGTCATCGTAATCGGCGCCGGCGAATTGATAATTGCAGCGCCATCGTTCCAGAGAATTAAAATACTATCTTGTATATAATTGCCATTCTTCCCCATCGTTTGCGCGTGTATCCAGAAATAACCTTTTCTTCCACTCGTCATCGGATCGGTGGCTGTATAAAATCCATTTTCCGACGGCGTTGGCGTCCCTGTAAGCCATGAAACACGTGCATATCCATTGGCATCAGTCGTTGTTATGCCATTATTACCGATAATACCAACTGCCGGCATTCCATTGAAAATAACTGACTGTCCGGCTGGCACAGCATATCCGAATGTATCGGCGACAGTCGCATCATAATTATGGGACTGACCATATAAACCCCAATATGGGATAACCCATCCATTTGGATAAGTTTCTTCTGGTGCAAGGTTAAAATGCAACTGATCCGCAAATCCACTGTAGATATTGAGCCGTGTAATTTCTGTTTGAAACGTATTGCCGTTGGCTAACGCAATTTGCACAATTAATTGGACAGTCCCCGGGCATGTACCGCTGGCAATGGTGACGGGTAATTGTCCGTTTTCATCTGTAAATTCGGAATCCGGATTGACCGTTGGCGCAGAACCATGGGCGCCATCTGCAGGATAAAAGATCAATGAGAATTTTGCCTTGTAGCTCGGCGTACTCGCAATCGCAACACCCGCCGAATCTTTCACCTGCAAAACATATTTACAATTTTCCAATTGACTGTTACCTTCGATCAACCCAACACCTTTGGAATAAATATGGTTTGTCGATACGCTGATGACGGAAACCTGATTGGCAGAACGAATATTACTCACGTTCTTGGTTAATGTGACGGCAACTGTTTGCGAGGTTCCAGGTGAAAGCGTAATGGATGACACCGTATCCGTAGCATACGTCAAAGTTGAATCCGTAAAGACCAATAATGGAGAATATGTCGATGTCAATTGGTAAGTCAATGAGAAACTGCCGGATGCATCGGTATATGTTGACAAGGGGTTGACTGAATTTTTATCGGCTACTTTAATGCCTCGAACAGCTTGGCCGTTATAATTTACTGTACCTGTAGCAGTAGCTTTAGACGAACTCTGGGGCGCTGTCAATGTTCCCGTTAATATTACCGGCGTTGCCGTACCGTTTGCACCTGTTGAAGTAATGGTTATTGTGAACGTTCCTCCCGCTCCATTCGATGGAACATTGTTGGTGATGGTGAACGAATGCCATGTTGTACTGGTATCTTTTGTATCTGTTGTTGAAACAGAAACATCACCGCTCAATATTGCATACGAACCCGCCGTGCCGCCGACTGTCACGGTAATGGCGTTGCCACTTGCCAATGGATTGCGATTCGCATCTGCAACTTTATAATTCACCACTAATGAATTTCCTGACGAAATTGTCCCCAGTGTCGCCGGTGTTCCCGTTATCAATGGTGCACCGGAATAAAGTGGCGTCAATTTTTTTACAAGAAGAGTGCCGCCTTGCCCAATAGTTGAAACAGTAATGGTATCAAGATCGTTTGGTGGAGTCGGATTTCCCGCATAAATTGTAACACCTGGTGGAATAAGTGTTCCTTCTGTTGCTGTGAACTCTGGCCCTGTATAACCAGAAGAAGTAATGGTTCCGCTATTGGTAGTAAAATACAACGCAGTTCCACCCTCAACAGGATTTCCATAGATATCGCCTAATCGAACTTGAACTATCCCAATAGCAATTCCTTGCGAAACTCCAGATAAATTTGTAATTGGAGTTGATCCATCTGTTTTCGTGATCCATGCAGTAAAATGATTAAAATCTGCAGGGCCACTGGCGATGGTTAATGGAACCGGAGTTGATTGGATGGTCCCAATACTGGCAACCACCTGTATAACGCCGGCTTTTGTTCCCGCATTCACTGTGGTTGTTACTTTTCCATTAGCATCTGTAACCGCCGTTGCTGGTGAAACAAATTCCCCGCCATTCAATCCACCATTGATAGTAAATGTTACGGTAGCAGCTCGTGTTGAAGTGACAGGATTGCCAAGAGAATCTTTGACAACAAATGTCATGGTCGATGTTTCTGTAGTCCCCGTTCCTTTTACAGAAACCGTCGATGAACTTGGCGACCCTGATAACAATTGGATACTTGATGCATAACCAGATCCATTCGCCGCCGTTGAAGCCAGAAAACCGGTGGATATAGTTTTTGTTTTTGACCCATTAGGGCCACTCACGCTTATTGTCAAGGTAATACTTCCACCCGGCCCTTTCGTATTGAAAATATTATTCGTCACCGTAAATTTATGCCATAAAGCACTTGTGTCTTTCGTGTCGGGTGTTGTAACTGTTATATCACCGTTCAAGAGGGCATCTCCCCCACCAACGCCGCTCACTGTGACAGTAATAGTATTGCCGCTTGACAGCGGATTACCCTTTGAGTCGGCAACTTTGTAATTGACTAAGAAGGCATTGCCAATACCTATGGTACCAATATTGGTATCTGGTACGGTAATAATTGGCGCACCAGAAAAAACGAATGGTGTCGCTTTGACAATTTTTATTGTGCCTACTCCGTACGTTGTCATCTGCACATTGCCATTTGCATGACTGGTATCACCACTATACAACGTCACCGAAGCTTGTCCCACGGAATTCGTTTGTGCAATTGGATCAATGGTACCTGCACCTCCAGTGGTTGTAAAATAAATTGGAGTACTCGTTCGTACTGGATTATTAAATTGATCTGCCATCTGCACACTCACCGTTCCTTGAGAACCTGTGGTTACCAGACCCGGGAAATTGACTTTGGGCAACGTTAACGAGATATGATTTGAATCCGGATACCCACCAGAAACAGTAACATCGACATATGCCGGCGAACGGCTCGTTCCCAGCAATGTTGCTGCAACGCGGACGATTCCGGATTTTGTTCCGGCATGGAATACCGTACTCACTGTCCCGCTGTTGCTTGCCGAATCAATGGCCGGCACCAAAGACTCGCCGCCGCCAAGACCGCTCGCTGGTATCAACGAAAATCCTACAAGAGGGCGCGCGACACCCGAGCCGGCAAAATTCGTAATAATATTTCCTAACGAATCTTTTATAGTGAAGCTCAACGCCGTCGCGGCACTAGGATCATTGTTGCTCTCGTTGACGGAAATCGACCGAGTCGAATTACCGTTGACAGAAAGGGCGCTTGCTGCAGCGCCAAACACGGTTGATCCACCGGCAGTCGAAGTGTTGGTCGAATTGATATATCCGGAAATACTGTTCGAAGTGTTGCCGTTGCCGTACATCGCCGGATCGCTCTTAACAGTGACGGTGATATTTGCCGCTCCGCCTTGCGCTGAACGCGATGTTTTAACAATATTGACTGTGAATCTTGTTTTGGAAGTATCTTGCGTATCGGTCATTTTCACATCGGCATCACCTGTCAGCATAACGCTGGAAATTGCACTGCCCGTCGTCGGATCGGTGACGCTTACAATATATTCCGATCCCGCAACAAGCGGGTTACCGTTTTGATCTTGTACACGATAACTGATGGATGTGATGCCGCTGTCGGGAACACTTACCGGCGATGGTGTTGTAAAGATCACTTGAGCTTTTCCCGAGAACACGACCGGAACAGCGCGAACAATGACACTATCGTTTTTTGCATACGTTGTATCGCCCACCGTCTGCGCAAACACCGTATCGAGACCTAAAACAGGTGGACGATTATTGGAACTGATGAGATTGACGGACACCAATCCATTTTGATCTGTAAAGGGAATATTCGCTGTATAATTCGAAGTTTGAATCGTTCCGCCTGTCGATTTAAAGTTGATCGGATAATTTGGCACCGGGTTTCCATTCCGGTCAGTGAGAATGGCTACAATCCCCGTTACAAGATTATCATATAACAATCCGGCAATATTCATCGGTTTCAAACTCACCGACATAAATGCCGGCAGTCCCGTATTGACAATAATGGTTGTGCTTCCTTTTAAGGAGTCGTTATTCGCAGATGCCGTAATTTTAAAGACACCGGCAACGCTGCCGCTGCTGAATACCGTCGTCACTTTTCCATACGCATCTGAAATTGCCGATGCCGGCAACACAGAGCCGCCATTGGCCATGGACGGTGATATGGAAAACTTTACCACAGCACCCGATACAGGATTTTTTAACGAATCGCTGACAAGAAAAGTGATATACGAAGATGCATTTTTTCCTGTTCCCGCTAATGCGATGTTCGCGTTATCGACGGTTGAAAGGACAATACTCGCTGCGCGTGTTGAACCGCTTACATGAGCGCCTGTCGTTGATTTCAATCGAATTGTTGTTGTTGTCGTATCGCCCGGCGTTACGGTAATGGAGTTTGTATCACTGTTGCCGTACCCCGTCGCCTGCGCCATAAGTTTTGCGGCGTAGGAAGAAGAAAGATTTGCCGTCATGAAAAATGTGCCGTCGCTTTTTGCGGTATCTTTTAACCCCATCGTGCCGAGATCGATAATCACCGCGCCGGGAATTGCGGTGTTCGTACTATCGACGACTTTGCCTGAAATGTACGATGGCTTCAAATTAGAACTCGTTTCCGGCCCGGTCGGGCTTTGGCAGGAAGTCATCAGCAATAAGCCGATCAAGGCAATTTTTGAAATGGTTGTCCGTGTTTGCATACCTTCCTCCATCATCTTCGTTTCTTCGTACTTCACTCTTTTATTTCATTTTGGAATGTTTATTGATGTCGCGTTGAATATCGTCGCGGCGTTCTTGTATAACATCTTTTTTCGTCACATGTTGCGCTGCCCGTTCTTCGATCAGCGGGACTAATTCCGCCTTCATCAAAACGATTAATTCTTTTTTCGATACCGATTCGGAATTATAGCCAAAGATATAGCGCAATCCAAAAACCCACCATGGCAAATCTTTTAAGAACGGCACGCCGTTGCGAACCGTGGTCACTTCGTTATCGTACAATCCTCCAATGTACCCTTCCTCGCCGTTCAACAGTGTCAACGAACCGTCAACTTTTGTTTTATCGATCGTTGTCGAAGTAGCGCCTGTCGTAGCGCTACTTTTTTCTACTGAATATCGCAAATCAATAAAGTCAACGTTATTGATTCTATACAGTTTTGGATGCACGTTTAAAATCGTGCCGGTCGGATAAAATTTGGTGACGGTATTGCCGGAGAAATCTTTTTCCAACACAGAAATATCTTGTCCAATTTGAATCATCGACGAAGAACCGGAACGCACGGTGACTTGCGGCCGGGAAATAATTTCGCCTATCTGGTTCGATTCGAATACCGCCAGCATCGTGCCGACATCGACTGTTAAACCCGTCGGGTTGGCAGAAACCGAATAGAAATTTTCTTTGAGGCCTTGGTTGGCTCCGGATTGAACCGTGAATTGATTAACCATTTGCTCGGCGCCATTTAAATTCACGCCTAAGTTCAAATTGTTTCCGCGAACAAAAGAAAAGTCAATTCCGGATTCTGAAAGCTTTTTCGTGTCCACTTCAAAGAAGATACTGGAAATCGTGATCTCACGAATTTTAGAAAAGTATTCACTGGAATCGACATCTTTCGGTTGAACCGGTGCAACAGGAAGTTGAAGGGGAAGCCCGGGCTGCGCAAGTTCTTTTGTCGGCGGTGTTTGCTGTACCGGTGTTTTTATCTCCGCTTTATTCGTCACGCTTGCCGATTGTTTGTTCAAGTCTTCGATCGAAACAATCTCCAGATAATCCGGATTATCGTTGTACCACAATTGATTGCTGCGCAAGATTAACTCCAGCGCATCTTTCCAGTACATCGATTCGATATTGACACCGATCTGTTTATCACTTCCTTTGGTGGGCGAGTGATCGATTAAAATTTTTCCTTCAAGACTCTTGCTTAATTCTCCCAGCGACTGGATGGCTTTATTATATGGAACATCGGACTTAAACGATACTAATGAATTAGGATCTATTCCCTGCTGCCCTTTTGCCGCTCGCAGCACGGTTTGTTCGGTTTGCGCGAACAGCGTGACACTTGCCAGCGATATGCAGACACATAAAAAAAAGCATTGGACTTTCATCGGTTACCTCGATTTCCCTTTTTGTTCAAACAAAATTTCTTTTACCACCTTGCGTACTACGCCGCCTTCGTTGAGAACAAACTCAACAGAACTTGTTTTCGGCGTAATTTTTGTGACCGATCCACGCCACACTTTATCCCCAAGATGAAGAACAAGCAATTCGCCTCCGTAAAGAACAAATGCTTTGCCGGGCAGCACGGCTTTGACTTCAAGATTGTCGGCGTTAATTTCTCCTTTGGGTGCATCGGTCGAAACTATTTGCGTAATAAGCGGGTTCAATGGATTAGGAGGCGCTGGCATGACCATCATAGATTTTGCCGCAATAGCAGTGGAGAGCTCCGGCACATTCTTTACAAAATAAGCATGCAATTCCATTTCAAACCCAACACGCTGCACGACATCTTTAATTTCCGGATCAATCGATTCTCGCTGCTCAAGCCGGAGCGATGCAATTTTATAGAGACGCCTGCCGTTTTCTAAATAATAAATAAAGCGATAGAGATTTTCAAATTCTCCTTCGCCATCAATCAACCGATATGAATTATATCCCCAGTTTCCTTTATCGTTGGTGCCTAAAAATTTCATGTCAAACTTCACAAATCCGGCTTCATCGATGCCCTTGCTCATATAGTCGTATGTTTGAGAAGAGATATCGAACTCCGGAATTTCTTTACTTCGTGAATCGTAGCGGCGTTTGATATCTTGATATTGCGCCGTCAAGCGCTGGACTTCATCGGTAAGGCCCGGTAAATCTTCTAATTTTTTATTGACTTCTTGAAGTTCTTTCGAAATTTTTTTCAATTGGCGCGGCTGCAGATATGCCCACCAAAACAATCCGCAAAGGGTGAACACCGCCCATAACACAGCAAGCACAATGGTATTTCGAAGTTTATACGGCACGTCGAGTTATTCCTTTACTTATTTTAACGCCGGTTCGGCAATATCGTGTTTATCGACTTGTTCAACAACAAGGTCGAATTCATAAACAACTTTTTTCCTTATTTCCTTTGTGCGCACTTCTTGCAACGTTGCACGTTCAAAGGCACTGGCAATACGGGCAATTCGTCCTCGATAGAGTGCACGCCCTGAGATTAAAATATTCTGCGGATTTTTGGGATCGGATTGAATGCTGTAAATCCAAACAGAATTAAGATCTTCCACGCTGTTCGCGATGTAATGAAGAATGCGGCTCCATCGATCGCTTCCCGGCGCAATTTGGTCATAGACGTTCGCTGCATTACTATAGCGATTGATATCGGCGTTCAATTGTTCACGCCGAGACCGAAACACGTCTAACTCATTCAACTTTTGCTGCTGTGTCGATAGTTCTATTTTTGCGCGTTTGATTGCCGTATTCCTCGCTGGAATTTGCAAGATAAAAAAAGCGATGGTGATACTTAAAAGTGCAGCGACAAGTAATCCATGCCATGCAAGTGTTAACGAACGTTGTCGCTCAAGAATAAACGGCGGAATAAAATTAATGCCATAGAATCCCGAATTCTTCGGCTCTAACACCTGCCAAGCCGTCATCAGGGGAATAGCATATTCGGACATGACATCGCCAATGGATTCTTCGAATGCCCCTAAATCTAACTGGGGCGTTTTAATATATTCCACCTGCGCGCTTGAAAATTGCGGCGCAATAGCATCCAGCATATTAATTTTATGCGATTCGCCAGCAAGCAAAATGCGATCCATGCGCGTCAGCACAATATTATCTTGTTCCAGTAAGATACGGCTATAAATAGTGTTTTCGATATTGGGCGATTCGTACCCTTCACTGATGATCGGCGCAAAATGTAAATAATTTTCGCCCTGCATAAAAATGATTCGGCTGAAATCATGACCGACATACACCAACACGGTGACTTCTTCTTCTTGCAGTTC
>DATKMP010000199.1:0-12238 GCA_035541775.1 Bacteroidota bacterium
TCAACAGAGAGTAATCTATATTGTGATGGTTATGAACAGAATCAAAAGACATTCATTTGTATTTTTTAATACGATGTTGCTCCTGTCTCTTGCCTTTGCAGAATCCGTCGTCAAAGACAATGCAAGTACGTCGATCGCGAATCGCGGCCGTATGATCACGTGGTCCACGAATGACGAACACGATGTGAAAGTTTTCGAAATTTGGCGAAGTTCCGTCGTTGATTCAAACCATAATTATCTTCGTATTGCACAAATAGCTCCCGCCGGCAATAATTCTGATTATGTCTATCGCGATACATCTCTTCCTACAGCGACGGGAGAGGCATGCACCTACAAAATTGTTGCGCAGGGACATTCCATCAATCTTGTCGAACGAACGATCCGTGCCAAGACCTTTGGTGCAACCCTCAAGCAAACTTGGGCAAGTATCGAAACCGTGTTTCAATAAAACACGCCAAACGTAGCATGGCTTCCTATGCGGGGAATTGTTTAACTCTGTGACGGTATGATATGGAAACACTCATTCTTGCTTCTCAATCTCCCCGGCGAAAAGTATTACTCCAACAAATCGGACTGAAATTTAAAATTATCCCGAGTCATTCGGCCGAACTTATTCAACCGATGCAAACTCCGCAAGAAAACGCACAGCGCCTTGCCTTGGAAAAAGCCGCGGAAGTTGCGTCGCATCTTCGGAAGGGAATGGTGATCGGTGCAGATACAATCGTTGTCCTCGACCGGCATATCTTGGGAAAACCTAAGACCAAAGAAGAAGCCAAACGTATGCTGCGGATGTTGAGCGGGCGGGAACACTCGGTGTTCACGGGCTTTGCGTTAATCGATGTGAAAACGAAAAAGCAAATGGCAGCAGTGGAAGAGACGAGAGTGCGCTTTCGACGGCTTGATGATAAAGAAATTGTCGATTATGTGAATTCGGGTTCGCCGATGGACAAAGCCGGCGCGTACGGAATCCAAGATGATTATGGCGCGGTCTTTGTCGAAAAAATTCATGGCTGCTTTTACAACGTCGTCGGATTTCCGCTTACACGGTTCTATATTGCCTTGAAAACATTTACCGCCGAATTGGAAAAGGGAATATAAACCATCATTTCTTTTTCGTCGTGGCGCTGGTATAAAGATATCGTTTAATTTTTTGCGTCGGTGTTTTTTCAAACGGTTCACGTTGTTCGATCATGCGCGCAAGGCGGGAGAACGACGAAACCTGTTCGTTCGTTTGTCGCAATACATCATCAAGAATTTGTTGAATACGTTCGCGCGCTTGTGTTTCTGTCAGATGTAATTCCGTAAATTCAGCATCAAGGGATTCATAATCTAAAAAGACGCGAGCAACGAGCTGCCCATGCTCTTGATACACCAACGACTCTAAGACGACGTCGAATTTGTTTATCACGAATTCAATCGCTTCCGGATAAATATTTTCGCCGCTGGGCCCGAGGATGACATTCTTCAAACGCCCGTTGATGTACAAATATCCGTCTTTATCAAAACTGCCGAGGTCACCCGTTTTAAACCAACCGTCCGAGGAAAGTACTTCTGCGGTTCGGTGTGGGTCGCGATAATACCCTTTCATAACACTCGGGCCGCGAACAATAATTTCGCCGATTCCTGTTTTCGGATCAGGATTCTCAATGCGAACATTTAATCCTGGGACGATAGGACCAATAGCACGAAAGCGCGTAATGTCCGCGTTGGAACCCGCGATCAGCGGCGATGTTTCGGTCAATCCATAACCAATGGCATAAGGAAATTCTGCTTCGCGTAAGAAGCGCTCCACTTCCGGCGACAATGCGGCGCCGCCAACGCCAAAGAACCGCATACAACCGCCGAAAGTATGCTTTAATTTTTGTCCGGCCATTCGATGAATGCGTTTCCGCACCGTGGGAAATTTGTACGCCATTCGTACAATCCAGCGTTTTTTGATGGTGGGTACAATATTGGTTTTATATATTTTTTCAATGATCAACGGAACGGTAAGCATCGCTGTCGGCTTTACTTTTTCTAACGCGGGAAGAAGCACCGTCGCTGTTGGCGGTTTTTTAATGTAATAAACGGACGCGCCGCACATAATCGGTATCACTAATCCCAGCGTGCACTCGTACACGTGGGCGAGGGGAAGAACGGAAAGCATCCTGTCTTCTTCTATAATATCTGGTATTTTGGCAGAGGCTTTTGCGTTCCAAACAATATTTTTGTGCGTCAGCATCACGCCTTTGGAATGTCCGGTTGTACCGGAGGTATAAATAATGGAAGCGACATCGTTTTCTTTTAATGCCCGTTGAAAGAACCCGACGAGATTTAACACCAAGCTGGTAATTTTTCTTAATTCTTTGCTTCCATCGGCAATAAGCTGGCGGAGCGTTGCTTTGGATGTATCGGGATTGATAATAGAAAAATCGTTTAATAGCACGACACAATTAAATATGGTGAAATCTAAATCCTCGATCTTATGGTAAAACCGTTCGGAGATAAATACGACCTTGCTTCCAGAGTGGCGAAGTATATGATGAATTTCCGAGGTGTGAAAGTCTGGAAGAAGCGGAACAGCAATCGCGCCCATCGTCGTTATTGCAAAATAAGCTATTGCCCATTGTGGACTGTTTTCTCCGAGAATCGCAACTCGGTCGCCATGCAGTACGCCTTGGCTTTTTAAAAAACCCGTGAGGTGATCGATTTGTTGCCGCATCTCATTGTAATGAATCGGCGCTTCGTCCGTGAAGGTAAGCGCGACACGAGAAGCATACTTCATGGCGCTTTCCGCGATGACGCGCGCCAGAGTTAATTCTTCATGTTGTTGCGATGCAGTGGTTGTTTGTTGAAGCATACCTAGTCCTAAAGCAGTATAAAAAAACATGACACTAAAGTAATGAGAAATAACGAGAGTTGGAAAACCTTTTTGTGCCTTGCGCAGGGATAGAATTTTTCCTACTTTTAACAACAATTCACGAGCATCAGTATTCTACTCATATTACAAAGGAGAATTGATTATGTGTACAACGAAAAGTCATTGGATCTATACGGCAGTTCTGATTGTGTTGATGGTTGTTCCGTTGGAAGCAGGACAAAAACTGCGATACAAATTTGAGCCGGAAAAAAAATACAGCTATGCAACCACAGTGAATAATAAAACGACCGGGCAGGGTATGGGGCAAGAATTCACCGTGACAGCAGTTTCGAATCTGGATTACACCGTTGTGTTAGATACGGTGCAGGACGGATTATTCAAACTGATCGTCACGCTCGATAAATTTGTGAATAAAATTAATATGCCCCAAATGGGATTTAACGACAGTACGGTTTCGATGACAGAATGGGAAGGCAAGCGTGTGAGAGTCATCATGAATGATTTAGGAAAAGTGATGGCGATCGAAGCTATCGATCAAATTCCTCCTTCCAAGCTGGGGATGATGCTGCGTGTCGGCCCGACGGAAATGTTCCGCCGAGTTTTCTTTGAACTGCCTGACCGGGAATTGGGAATCGATTCGGCGTGGAAAAACACGGATGTGGATACCAGCAAACAAATGGGAATGGATATCGTTGTCAAACCTAATCTTGAATTTAAAATCGCCGCACAAGAATCCAAGAATAACATGGAATGCTTGAAAATTGTTTTTAGCGGGACCAATCAAACGTCCGGGTCTGGTTCGATGCAGGGCATGGATATTTCGGTTGATGGATCGACAAAAATTTCCGGCACGGTGTACTTTGCTCCCAAAGAAGGCGTGTTCATCTCTGCCGATCAATCGAACGATGCGGAAGCAACGCAGACATTTTCCGGCGCGCAAAGCGGTGCACAAACGACATCGTCCGTTATTGCTATCAAGTCGGTCTTAAAATAGTACGGCGCGATTTTCTATTCACCATGAATTTGAAAAAAAATATATGACGACATCACCGCAGCGAACGCTACCGCAAATGTTTGAAGACAGTGTGACCAAGTACGGGAAGAATGTTTTTCTGTGGGAAAAAAAGTTTGAGCGATATGAAGGATTGACGTATGCCGATGCACAGGTGCTGGCACATCGGTGTGCGGCGGGCTGGATAAAACTCGGCATTCAAAAAGGCGACCGCATCGCGCTTATTGCAGAAGGACGAAACGACTGGGTTATTGCTGAACTCGGAATATTATTTGCCGGCGCTATTAATGTTCCGTTGTCCGTCAAGATTGAAGAAGGAAGCGATCTGAAGTTTCGCATGGCACATTCCGGTTGCCGGATGGCCGTTGTTTCCGGCACACAAGCCGATAAAATCAGAAACATAAAAAATGATTTACCGGAGCTGGAAAAAATAATTTTGTTAGACGGTGTTCCGCAATCGGAAGACGAGATGCCGTTTCGCGAAGTGCTTGCTGCCGGTAAAACATTTCTGGAAACAAACCGTGCGGCGCTGGAAGAGCGGTGGAAATCGTTAAGTGAAAATGATTCTGCGAATATATGCTATACGTCCGGCACAACGGCGGATCCGAAGGGCATCATTCTTACGCATCGCAATTACACAGCAAATGCGGAACAGGCATCGGCAATTTTGCATATTCCCGAATGGTATTGTTCGCTGCTCATGCTTCCGTGGGATCATGCCTTTGCGCATACGGCTGGTATTTATACGCTGATGAAGAACGGCGCAAGTATGGCATCGGTACAAACCGGAAAGACAGCCATTGAAACGTTGAAAAATATGCCGCTCAACATCCGAGAAGTTCGTCCGACATTTCTCTACAGTGTGCCGGCGATTGCCAAAAATTTTCGCAAGAACATCGAACGAGGCATTCGCGAAAAAGGAGTTTTGGCAGAACGAATGTTCAATAAAGCACTCGAACTTGCGTATCAATACAACGGCATCGGATGGGACAAAGGGAAGAACGCGACGCTTGCGATGAAATTGAAATATAAATTTTATGATTATGTTTTGTTCCGGAAAATCAGAATGATGTTCGGCGGGCGGCTGGAATTTTTCATCGGCGGCGGCGCATTGTTAGATATTGAATTGCAGCGATTTTTCTATGCGCTCGGTATTCCAATGCTGCAAGGATATGGATTGACAGAAGCGGCACCGGTGATTTCGGCAAATGTGATGGATCGCCACAAACTTGGTTCATCCGGCATGATTATTCCGAATTTACAGGTAAAAATTTGTGACGATGAGGGACGAGAATTGCCTATCGGTCAGCACGGCGAAATTGTTGTGCGCGGTGAAAATGTGATGGCGGGATATTGGAAGAATGAAAAAGCCACGCGTGAAGCATTGCGCGACGGTTGGCTGTTCACCGGCGATCTCGGTTATGTCGATGAAGATAATTTTCTGTACGTGCTTGGCCGGGCAAAAAGTTTGCTCATCAGTCACGATGGAGAAAAATACAGTCCTGAAGGGATTGAAGAAGCGATTGTCGGCAATTCGCCATTCATCGATCAAGTAATGCTGCACAACAATCAATCGCCGTACACCGTTGCGTTGCTTGTGCCGAATAAAGAAAAGCTTCTGGCGTACATCAAACAAAGCAACATCGATGTGCATACGGAGCAAGGGCAGATTGCCGTATTGAAATTATTGGAAGCGGAAATTAACGAATATCGATCTGCGGGAAAATATGCCGGAGAATTTCCGGAACGCTGGCTGCCGTCGGCAATTGCCGTGCTGGGTGATGCATTTACAGAGCAAAATCATTTTCTCAACAGCACGATGAAAATGGTTCGTGGAAAAATTACAGAATTCTACAAAGACCGCATTGATTATCTCTTTACTGCAGAAGGTAAAGATATTTGCAATCATCAAAATAAAATAATCATAAAACGAATTTTATGATTGAGTGATTTTCGATTGGATGATTTTGGTGTTTGTAAAAGTTGGGAATTTTTTGAGTAAAGCGTAGTATATACAAAAAAGTTTGAGTAAAGTAAAAACGATTATACTTTACTCAAAAAAAAATGTGTATATTCTACTTACCACAACGATAAAGTGAATTTATGCGGCCATACATACCTCAAAATTTACCAATTTCCGAAATAGATTGGGAAAGACATATTCCATTTATTGGAAAGGTCAATCGATCTCTTGCCTATTATGACGGAATATTGCATGGAATAGCTAATCCTGCACTTTTGCTTTCTCCTCTAACAACACAAGAAGCAGTTCTTTCATCGAAAATTGAAGGAACGCAAGCAACCTTAGGTGATGTGTTAAAATTTGAAGCAGGAGAGAGCCCGACAAAAGAAGAGCGCAGAATTGATATTCAAGAAATTACAAATTACCGCCGTGCACTTTTTACTGCGGAAAAGATGCTGAAGACAAAACCGTTCCATTTAAATTTTATGAAGGAATTGCACGCAATAATTTTGGACAGCGTGCGCGGCAGCAACAAATCTCCGGGCGAATTTAGGAAAACTCAAAATTGGATTGGAAAACCCGGAACGTCCGTTGAACATGCAGAATATGTTCCTCCTTCACCAGAAGTAATGATGAAATGTTTAAGCGATTGGGAAAAATATTACCATTTTGATCGCCCAGATCCTGTTGTGCAATTAGCGATTCTTCATGCACAGTTCGAACTTGTTCATCCGTTTTTAGACGGCAACGGCAGAGTAGGAAGAATGATTATTCCATTATTTTTATTTGAGAAAAAGATTTTAAGCCGTCCGATGTTCTATCTCTCAAAATATTTAGAAGCGCATCGAGATGAGTATGTAAGCCGGTTAAAAACGTTAAGCGAGCGACCACCGCAATGGAATGAATGGATAGGATTTTTTCTTCGCGGCGTTGATGAACAAGCAAGAGAGAATGCAGATACTGTGCAAAAAATTCTTGCTCTCTATGATAATCTGAAAGAACAATGCATTCGATTAACACGATCACAGTTTGCCGTGCCGTTGCTGGATCAAATTTTTAAGAAACCCATTTTTCAAAGTTCGCATTTGTTTGGGAAAAAAAATCTGCCAAGCAAGCCAATGACATCAACACTACTTGCAAAACTGCGCGAAGCAGGTATTCTGAAAGTATTGAGCGAAGGGAGTGGGAGACGTGCGCAAGTCATGGTGTTACCGGAACTTATAAACATCACCGAAGGGAAAAAGATTTTTTAATGATGAATAACGCCACAACAAGCGTATCATCATCGGTCAGGAGCGTATTTATCCGCCGAAGGTGGAGATCCTTCCCAGTGCAGAAGAATAAGATTAGAAAAAGCAGCATAGTTCCCTTCTTGCATTTTGCACGATTTCTGGGTAAGTTTAATATGAAATATAAAAAAGAAAACGAATAACAAATACATCCTTTTGGAGGAATAAATACAATGGCAGTAAAAGTAGGTATTAACGGTTTTGGCCGTATCGGCAGACAGATCATCAATGTCATGGCAGACAAAGGCGTTCTTGGAAAGACGCTGGATGTCGTTGCTGTGGTCGATGTGAGCACCGATGCAAAATATTTTGCATATCAATTAAAGTACGATTCTATTCATGGACATTTTCGCGGAACCGTCGGCAGCGAAAAGAGCAATCCATCGCTCGAAGCAGATGATATTCTCGTCGTCAACGGACACAAAATCAAATGCGTCTTAGCACAAAAAGATCCTTCGCAATTGCCTTGGAAAGAACTCGGTGTCGATATCGTTATCGAATCCACCGGCTTGTTCACGGATTCTGAAAAAGCAAAAGGCCACATCGCCGCAGGCGCAAAGAAAGTGATTATCTCTGCACCGGGTAAAGGAGAAGTGAAGACGCTTCTCATGGGTGTGAACGATAACGAATACGATTCTGCAAAGCACAATATTGTGTCGAACGCATCCTGCACGACCAACTGCCTTGCTCCTGTAGTGCATGTTTTAATTAAAGAAGGCATTGGAGTCGAAACGGGATTGATGACAACGATTCATTCGACGACAGCAACGCAAAAAACCGTCGATGGTCCTTCGAAAAAGGACTGGCGAGGTGGCCGAGCAGCAGCGAACAATATTATTCCTTCGACAACAGGCGCGGCAAAAGCAGTTGGAGAAGTGCTTCCCATGGTTAAAGGAAAATTAACCGGCATGTCGTTCCGGGTTCCCACACTGGATGTTTCCGTTATTGATTTAACGTTTCGTTCGACACGCGATACTTCGATCGAAGAAATCGATTCGCTGTTAAAGAAAGCGTCCGAGACGTACCTCAAGGGTATTCTCGGTTATTGCAACGAAGAAGTTGTTTCGACGGACTTCATTCACGACGATCGTTCTTCGATCTACGATTCTCTTGCAACCTTACAGAACAATCTGAAGGGCGAAAAGAGATTTTTCAAAGTTGTTTCATGGTACGATAACGAGTGGGGTTATTCCAACCGCACCGTCGATCTGACCGTGTTAATAGCATCGAAGCTGTAAGAAGAAAGCGAAATGGGAAGATGATCGTATGAACGTCATTCCCCGTTGTAGTCTATGGGAATCCAGATGTGAACTTCATGTCTGGATTCCTTTGTTTAATAAACAACTGATGTTGGGGCGAAGTGAACAAATCTATTTTGTTAACCATGAATTCATGAAAAGGAAAAGGCAGCTATGAATAAAAAAACTGTCCGTGATATTGACCTCAAAGGCAAACGCGTCTTGATGCGTGTGGATTTTAACGTGCCGTTGAAGAACGGTGTCATTCAAGATGATATCCGCATTCGCGCAGCGTTGCCGACGATTCAATATGTGTTGGATCAAAGACCAAAATATTTAGTTTTAATGTCGCATCTGGGCGATCCCAAAAAAGATGCAAAGAAAGCAAAAGAAAAAGCAGAAAAAGACGGCAAGCCGTTCGATGAAGCAAAGTTCATCGAAGGCAAATGCAAAATGAAACCGGTTGTTGCGCATCTTTCTGAATTGCTCGGCAAACCGGTAAAGCTTGCTCCGGCAGCAATTGGTGCAGAAACCAAAGCGATGGTTGATGCATTGAAGCAGGACGAAATTTTGATGCTGGAAAATACGCGATTCCACAAAGAAGAAACCAGCAAAGAAGCATCCGAACGTGAAGCGATGGCAAAGCAACTTGCAGAATATGCCGATGTGTATGTGAATGATGCATTCGGCACCGCACACCGCGCGCATGCTTCGACGGAAACGGTCGCACATTATTTACCGGCTGTCGCTGGATTTTTGATGGAAAAAGAATTGGCGTATCTCAGCAAAGCAACCGATAATCCGGTGAAGCCGTACGTTGCCGTTATTGGCGGCGCAAAAATTTCCGGCAAAATCGATGTGATCCAAAACCTGATGACCAAAGTCGATGCATTACTCATCGGCGGCGGAATGATGTACACATTCTACAAAGCTCAGGGATTGGAAATCGGTAAATCGCTGCTGGAAGAAGATAAAATTGAATTAGCAAAACAAATTCTCGACACGGCTAAAGCGAAGAATGTGCGATTGCTGTTGCCGGTTGATACCGTTGTTGCGGATAAATTCGATAATGATGCTGCGACAAAGATTGTCAAGGTGAATGCAATTCCAGCGGATTGGACCGGACTCGATATCGGACCGGAAACCATAAAACTTTTTGCCGGAGAAATTGTCAAAGCAAAAACGGTTGTCTGGAATGGACCGATGGGTGTGTTTGAACTTTCGAACTTTGCCAAAGGAACCACGGCCATTGCGCAGGCATTAGCCGATGCGACAAAATCCGGTGCAACGACCATTGTCGGCGGCGGTGATTCTGCATCTGCTATTGCGAAAGCAAAATTAGACAAAGCGGTTTCGCACGTTTCGACCGGCGGTGGTGCTTCGCTCGAATATCTCGAAGGCAAAGTATTGCCCGGCGTTGCGGCGTTGAACGACAAATAAGAATTCTGAATTCAGAAAACAGATTTCTGAAGATCGAAGTTAGAATGAAGAAGTAAAAGAAGGGCTGTCGGTGTTATGCTGGCAGCTTCTTTTTATGTAATGATTTACAAAAGCTAATTGCTAACAGCTTGAAGTCATAAAATCAAAAATCACTAAATCATAAAATCTAAAAATGGCTTACAACGATTCCAACTATTACCGTCCTTCGATGTTTGGAGGATTCCAATTTTTTCCGCCGGTGATCAAAAGTCTGCTCATTGCCAACGGTGCGGTATTTATCCTGATGTGGTTCTTCAGTGCATTTCATTTTAGTGGCGTGAGTCTGGGGGATGTGCTTACCGTGACGTTTGGATTGATGCCGCTCGGTCATGGGTTTTATCCTTGGCAGCTCATTACATATCAGTTTATGCATGCGGATTTTTGGCACATCTTTTTTAATATGGTGTTTGGATTGTGGATGTTTGGAATGGAAGTGGAGCATGTTTGGGGATCGAAGAAGTTTCTCATTTATTATTTGACGTGTGGTGTTGTTGCTGGATTATTTCAACTCCTTCTCTCGCCATTCTTTGAACCGACGCTTGGCCCTACCATCGGTGCATCCGGCGCAGTGTATGGAGTGATGGTGGCGTTTGCAACAATGTTTCCTGATCGATATATCTATTTGTATTTTCTCATTCCGATAAAAGTAAAATATTTTATCATCTTCTTGATTGTCTTTGGCGTGATGTCGGTCGGTGGTGCAGGCAATGTTGCTAACCTCGCGCACCTTGGCGGGGCTGTTGCGGGATATCTTTATATTTTGATCGATCGTCGATGGAAAACACGTTCACGTACAAGTACTACATTTCAATCATGGACAAATCCTTCGGCATGGAGTAAGCCATCCAGCAGCGGCGGCGACGTGATGGATGCAAAAGTGTTCGATATTAAGGACTCGAAAAATTTTGAATCGAAGGAAAAGTCCGCCACAACGGATAAACCGGATGAGATGCAAAAACGTATTGATAACATTCTCGATAAGATCAGCCAGAGCGGGTATCAGAGTTTAACGGATGAAGAAAAAAAGATTTTATTCGATGCAAGCAAACGAATGAACTAATTGTTCATTCGCGTTGTTGAAGAATAAAACTTGGATGATACTATGACAGCAAAATATCGAACAACGATGAGAAGGAAAACACGGCAGGTCAATGTCGGCGGAATAAAAATTGGCGGCGATGCGCCGATTTCCGTGCAAACGATGACGAAAGCCAAAACGGACGATGTTGCCGGAGTCGTTGCCCAAATTAAAACGGCTGCCGATGCAGGTGTCGATATTGTCCGCGTTACGGTGAATGATAAAGAAGCCGCCGAAGCAATTGCAGAAATTGTGAAACAATCTCCTGTGCCGATTGTTGCGGATATTCATTTCAACCATATCTTTGCATTAAAAGCGATTGAAGCCGGCGTTGCAAAAGTTCGCATCAATCCGGGAAATATCGGATCGAAAGATCGCATTCATCAAGTATTATCTGCCGCAAAAGAGCGCGGCATTCCGATTCGTATCGGCGTAAATTCCGGTTCGCTGGAACAGGATATTCTAGAAAAGCATGGGTATCCAACAGCCGAAGCATTATACGAAAGTGCGATGCGGCATGTGGGAATTTGTGAAGAATTTGATTTTCATGATATTGTCATCTCGGTAAAATCCACTGATGTGAAATTGATGATCGATGCGTACCGCCTTGTTGCAGAACGTTCGGATATTCCGTTGCATCTTGGTGTTACAGAAGCTGGTCCAACACGTTCCGGAACGATCAAGTCGGCGGTTGGAATCGGTGCATTGTTGTCGGAAGGAATCGGCGATACAATTCGTGTTTCGTTGACGGATGAACCGGTGAAGGAAGTGGAAGTCGGAAAAGAAATTCTTCGTTCATTGAATCTTGCTTCGCGCAATGTCGAATTGATTGCATGCCCCACATGCGGGCGTGTTGAAGTCGATCTTTTTAAAATTATGGGTGAGCTGGAACAGAAGCTTGCACACATAAAGAAACCGGTCACGGTTGCCGTGCTTGGTTGTGTGGTGAACGGGCCGGGCGAAGCAAGCGCGGCAGATATCGGTATCGCATCGGGAAAAGGCGTCGGTATTTTGTACCGCAAAGGCGAAATGATCAAGCGTGTGAAAGAAGAAGATATTGTCCCGACGATTTTGGAAGAGGTTGAAAAATTTCAGCCCAAGTCTTAATCGATTGTTAAGTGTGTTAAATATTTTTCCTGTCATAAACTTTCCTTTCTCTCCTTCGTCTAAATTACAGAGAACAAAAAAAGTTCAATAAATAATTTTTAGATAAAGGAGATACCATGATAAAACGAATTTGGACAATAGGAGTAATCTTGCTTTTGACCGGTGGTGGAGAGTTATTGGCACAACAACAAAAGATGGCTCCAACACACCCA
>DATKMP010000200.1:0-2993 GCA_035541775.1 Bacteroidota bacterium
CATTCAACACCGGGAGCACCGGTACAGAATCTACTTCAGCACATACTTTTAAATCGTCACCCATGCCGATTTCTGTCAGCAGTTTTCCATGTTCTGTGGACTTCAGCATTTTGAAAATGGATTTTCCAAATGCTTTTTGTAAAGCCAGCGCGGCTTGCGCGGCATCGGTCAATTCCAAGGCCAATCCTTCAATCTTCGAAAGTTTTTGAACAATCATTCCTGCACAGACAGAATCTTCCATACTAAACTGGCCGAGATTATTCAACCGGCCAGCACAGATGATCAGAAAATCTTTGTTTTCGTTTTTAATGAAATCGACAACCGTCGATAAATTGACAAACGATGCAATGACCAATGTTTTTGCATAACGACTTTTTGCCATAGCAACAGAACCGTTCGTTGTGCAATAAATAATGGATTTTCCCTTGACCGCTGTTTCAGAATATTCCAGCGGCGAATTGCCGAGATTGAACCCTTCGATCATCTTTCCGTTGCGCTCGCCGCCGCGCAGCGTTACTTCGCCGAACAAGCTGCCGGAAATTTTCACAGCCGATTCGATACTGGCGACAGGAATAATTTCCCGCGCGCCGTTGTTGAGCGCTATGGTAATCGTTGTGCTGGCGCGCAGCACATCGATCACAACAATATTTTTATCGCGCAATTGCAGTTCGTCGAACTGTGTTGTACTAAAGCTTAAATCTATTTTCAAAGTATTCTCCCTACTTATTTTTTATGCACGAACGGCAGATCCACAATCGTTGCATGTATTATTTTTTCCCGTATAACCACGCCGAGTTCAGTTCCGACACCGGCCGCCTCAAGAGCGACATATCCCATGCCGATACCGCGTTGAAGTGTCGGCGAAAATGTTCCACTGGTCACATGGCCGACGCATTTTCCCTGATACTGTAATTCATATCCGTGACGCGCTAATGAGCGATCCGGTAGGGTAAAACCGACCAGCTTTCGCTGCAATCCCATTTTCTTACACTGTACTAATGCGCGCTTTCCATTAAAGCCATTTTTATTCAACTTTGTAATCCATCCCAATCCTGCTTCTAACGGATTGGTTGTTTTGTCGATGTCGTTGCCGTACAAACAGAATCCCATTTCCAATCGCAGCGTATCGCGTGCGCCCAAGCCGATGGGTGCGACGCCAAATTCTTTTCCGGCATCGAAGATGGCATTCCAAACATGATGGGCATTGGTTGTATCGGCGGTAAAATAAAGTTCAAATCCTCGTTCGCCCGTGTAACCAGTGCGCGAGACTATCATGGGAATGCCGCACAATTCCGTTTGGATAAAAGCGTAATATTCGATGGCAGATAAATTTGCGTTCGTCAATTTTTGCAGCGTTGCAAGCGATTCCGGCCCTTGAATCGCCAGCAAGGCCGTCGCATCGCTGATATCGCTCAATTCTACATCGCCAAATTTTTGCGATTGCAGCCAGTCCCAATCTTTCGTAAGATTGGCAGCATTCACCACCAACAGATAACGATCTTTCAATCGATACACTAATAAATCGTCCAACATACCGCCGTCTTCGTAACACATGGCGGAGTACTGCACTTTACCCACCCACAATTTCGAAACATCGTTGATGGTTACTTTTTGCAAGAACGCCAGCGCGTCGCTGCCTCGCACTTCAAATTCGCCCATGTGCGAGACATCGAATACGCCGACGGCGTTGCGCACGGCCAGGTGTTCTTCGATGATGCCGGAATATTGCACCGGCATTTCAAAGCCGGCAAAATCGACAATCTTTGCACCAAGAGATTTATGAATTTCGTAAAACGGCGTTCGTTTCGACATTACGTTGCCTGTGATTTTTTCCAGTCTGCAAGAAATCTTTCTATCCCAAGATCCGTCAATGGATGTTTCGCTAATTGCTCCATCACTTTAAACGGAATCGTGCAAACATCTGCGCCGATGAGTGCCGCTTGCGTAACATGCATCGGATGACGCACACTTGCGACGATCACTTCCGTTTCATATTGATAGTTGTTATAAATCGTCACAATTTGCTCGATGAGTTCCATGCCTTCTTGACCGATGTCATCCAATCGACCGATGAATGGGCTAACGAAGGTGGCACCGGCTTTTGCTGCCAGCAATCCTTGATTTGCCGAAAAGCATAACGTCACATTCGTACGAATGCCCTCCGTCTTTAACGCTTTCGCTGCCTTTAATCCTTCGAGGATCAGCGGAAGCTTGATGACGATGTTGGGATGAATTTTAGAAAGCTCATGCGCTTCCTTCATCATACCGTGAAATTCTAGCGAAACAACTTCGGCGCTCACCGGGCCATCAACGATGGAACAAATTTCTTCCAGCAGCTTGTGAAAATTTTTTCCTTCTTTCGCGACCAAACTGGGATTCGTGGTCACGCCGTCAACCAACCCGAAGCTTGCCGCTTCCCGGATTTCGTTGACATTTGCCGTATCGATAAAAAATTTCATACGTGCACCTTTTATTGTTTATACTGATCGGTAATATCTTTTTTCTGTTTGACAGAAATAAATTTAAATTCATCTGCTGCCAAGGTTGTTTCGGAAATCAGTTTGAGTTTTACAAAAAACTTAAACTGCAATTTAGTCAGGCGGCTGATGGTGCCCTGCAACAGATATTCGGCAATCGCCGGGTTCACATACAATTCCAAGCGAAATTCATGTTTCTCCGATTTGAAGCGTTTGATCCAGCGTTCGATCTGGTTCACCGTCGATGCTTTGGACCGTACCAATCCGGTGCCGCCGCAAGTCGGGCACGCTTCCGAAAAATTCATCATCACACTCTGGCGAATACGCTGCCGCGTAATTTGTACCAATCCAAATTCCGTCATCGGCAGCACGGTAATTTTCGCGCGGTCGCGGCGCATTTCTTTTTTCATTTCGTCGTAAATTTTCTTTTTATTTTTTTCATCTTCCAGATCGATAAAATCAACGACGACTAGACCGCCGATATCGCGCAAGCGCAACTGCCGGCAAATTTCCCGT
>DATKMP010000201.1:0-5739 GCA_035541775.1 Bacteroidota bacterium
GGAAAACCCTTTTTTTTCTTTAACAAACCATGTCGAGCATATTGCAAACACGCCCGGAATAAATGCAAGAAGAAACAGCGTACGATATTGTCCGGGATATACCAGCAAGAACACCAATGCTGCTATCGGTCCTAACGTGGCACCGACGGTATCGAATGCACGATGGAATCCGAATACTCGGCCTTTAAACTCCGGCGTTGTTTCAGCGGAAAGGATGCCGTCGCGAGCGCCAGTGCGAATTCCTTTTCCCAATCGGTCCGACATTCGTAACAATAAAATACCGAATGGAGAAGTGAACACTGCCATCAGCGGTTTGGAAACTGCGCTCAGCGAATATCCAAGTTGAACGAACGGTTTGCGTATTCCCAATGCATCGGAAAGTTTTCCAAAATACCCTTTACTGAATCCCGCGGTCGCTTCGGCAACTCCTTCTAAGACGCCAATCCATGCAACCGAAAATCCGATGCTGGTTAAATACATCGGCATGACGGGATACAACATTTCACTTGCGATATCCGTGAAGAGACTAATGATGGAAAGCACCCAGATGGTGCGCGTCAAGATTTTCATAACGCTAAAATGTTAAGATATTCGGTTAATAATTGATAAAGTTTATTCCATAGGTAGGGCTTTTGAATGAATCCCGTTATTTCCAATCCCTTGAATTTCGAGGTAATATCTTCTTCGGCATATCCTGATGAAATAATAATTTTAACATGCGGATCGATCTTGCGCAACTTTCTAAACGTTGTTTCACCATCCATGCCTGGCATCGAAAAATCAAGAAGAATAAGAGAAATCGCTTCCTGATGTTCTTTGAACAACGTTATTCCTTCGTTGCCATTTTCAGCAGTTAGCACGGTGATGGTGGAATGGTCAAAGGCATCTGTAAATGCTTCGCGTACGCAAGCTTCGTCATCGATAAATAAAATAGTGCCTTCCAGTCGATCATTTGTTTTCGGGAAAACCTCAACGGGAGTTGTTTGCGGAAGCGATGTCTGCGGAAACGCAATTCGGAATCGTGTCCCAGCATTCGGTCGGCTTTCCACTTGTATGGCGCCGTTGTGCCCGCGAATAATGCCGAGAACAGCGGCAAGCCCAAGTCCTCTGCCGGTAAATTTTGTCGTGAAAAACGGGTCGAATATTTTTTCGATCGTTGTTTGATCTATACCATGCCCTGTATCATCGACATCAAGTACGACAAATGTTCCCGGCGTTGGCGCCACGTTGCCGCGTTTCCACGATAGCAAATCTTCTTCGTGAATATTCTGAAGATATGTCCGGATGGTGATTCTTCCCGCCTTGCCGTCCATCGCTTCAGCAGCATTGATGATGAGATTGAACAACACTTGTTGTAGTTGTGCAACATCGGCACTGAAATAGAGCTCCGACTCGATCGGTTCCACATGCAACTCAACATTTTTGGGGATCGCAATTTCCAGCAGGTGAAGATTTTCATGAATGAATTTGTTGAGTTCCATCATTTTGACTAAAAATTTTCCATGCCCTGAATACGCAAGCAATTGCCGCGTAAGATCGGCGGCGCGTGTTGCTGCTACTTGAGCGCGTTCGATGTTCTCTCGTACCGAATTTGCTTCAGGAAGTTTTGCCAGCGCGAGATAGGTCTGGCCGATGATTGCTTGAAGAAGATTATTGAAGTCGTGTGCAATGCCGCCTGCAAGAACGCCAAGACTTTCCATTTTCTGTGTCTGCCGGAGAGCTTCTTCCGTATTTTTTCGTTCCGTAATATCGCGCACTGCGGCGATGCGAATGTTCCTGCCGTTGGCATGATAGATGCGGGCACGGGATTCGATCCATATTTCTTTTCCATCTTTTCGCACGGCGACATGTTCGTACGGCTCTGTGCGGTTCGATTGAACGGAATCGGTGACAACAGATTGCCATCGCGGAGTGATAATGGAAATAATCGGTTTTCCGAGTAACTCTTCGCGTTGATAGCCGACCATCGATAAAAATTGGTCGTTGACATCGATGAAACATCCTTTTTCGGTAATGGCAATTCCTTCGTACGTTGCATCGGTCAGCAGTCGTAATCGTTCTTCACTATCTTGCATCGCTTTTTCAGCATGCATACGTCGTGTAATTTCTCGTGCTTGCTGGATGTTTTGATATGCGAGATTTGAAAGCTGCTGGGCAATCAGATGCAGCGCTTGACAAGCTTTTTCAAATTGCTCTCGAGGCATGTGTGTTACCTGGGCGAGAGCTTCGTGAAATTCCGTTTCGTTGGCGCCTATGGTTCTTGCATAACGCAAAATGCGTTCTTGGTCGTCTTGATCGTTCAGCACTTGTCCAATGAGCCAGGTTGCCACGTGACGGTTGCCAACATCGATATTCGTTCCGCCTTCCCATAATCCACAACTTGAACATTTCTGGACTACGGCGCCATCGGTTATTGTACGACTTATCTCGGCATTCGAAAACTTGCAATCCGCAGCGCCTTTTTCCGTCTTCCGGATGATTTCACAGAGGCGGCAAAAATTACTGGGACGAGTAATCGGTGTTCCGTTGATATAGACAATGAAAGAGGCCACGCCCGTTGCTGCGGCAAACGCATCCTGAATTGCCTGTACTTCGTTCAGGACGAACAGTTTTTCGAAATGCAATTCCATCGCTTCATCATCCCGCGGATGCGTGGGTGCCAAGCGAGGGCGCTCACGAACAGCTTCGGTCCGCCTTCGGTCGGTGATATCGCGAACCACGCTTACGAGGATTTTTGTATTATTTATTTCTACACCACGGGCACTGATCTCAACCGGAAATGTTGTTCCATCTTTTCGGCGGTGTACTGCCTCGACGATAAAACCATCCGCCCATCCCGTTCGATAGGGATCTTCGAAACCAGCCACCGATTCAAATGCACGAAGATCGTTGGTGTGCATCGTTAACAGTTCTTGGCGGGAAAAACCGTACGCTTCGACGGCCGTATGGTTTGCTTCAAGAATAGCTCCGTCGGGGGTGGAACAGTAAATAATATCGCGCGCGTAATCGGCAAGCAAGCCATATCGCAGCGATGTTGCTTCGATGGTATTTTGTTCCTTAATATCTTTGAGCGCACCGATAGCCGATATTGTTTTTTCGCATCCCTGCGCCGGTTCTTGTGGACATGGCTTCTTTGCTCGTGCTACTTTTGGGAGAACCAAATCTTTGGCCGCAAATTGGTTCGGGCTATTTGTTCTTCGCTTTGTCACTATATCATTTCTCTTGGTCATTCGTCAACAACCTCGATGCAGTTTAACGAAAGAATATAGCAAGCGCTAAACTTGGAAACAACATCAAATTCGTGCCAATGATTTTTTATTGCTCTTCACGATGGATTGCAAGAGAAAGTTTTTTATATTTCTCGCATTCAAGTTTAATGACGAGGAATAGATGAATTTTATCTCGATTATGCGCGGAATCGTTGGACTTCTTATTATCACCGCGATTGCTTTTTTGTTTTCGACGAATAAGAAGAAAATCAACTGGCGATTGGTGATTATGGGTATTGCACTGCAATTTCTGTTTATCTTTCTTGTATTGAAAACAGAACTCGGCAGAGGAATTTTTATGTATATCAGTAAATTCTTCGTCTGGTTTTTCTCGTTTGCAGCGGAAGGTGCACAGTTTGTGTTCGGCAATCTCGCGAAGAGTCCCGGGACCGATGGAAGCATCGGAACCATCTTTGCTTTTCAAATTTTACCGACGATTATCTTTTTTGCATCTGTTATGTCGGTGTTGTATTATCTCGGCATTATGCAGCGCATTGTGCAGGGTATTGCGTGGGTGATGCTGCGCTTGATGAACACCAGCGGCGCAGAAACACTCGACGTTGCAGCAAACACATTTATGGGACAAACGGAAGCGCCGTTAGTTATCCGTCCGTATCTTTCATCGCTCACGAATTCTGAATTGTTCACGATCATGGTGAGCGGCTTTGCGCATATTTCCGGCGGCGTGCTTGCGGCATATATGCAAATGCTTGGGCTTGCGTACGCGAAAGCGCATGGGGTGCCGATCGGTGATTCGCAGGTGATGTTTGCAGGTCATTTACTTGCTGCAAGTATTATTGCCGGGCCAGCCACGATGGTTGTTGCGAAAATATTATTGCCGGAAACCGGCGACCCGATGACACGCGGTTCGGTAAAATTGAAAGTAGAAAAAACGCATGCCGATGTAATCGATGCGGCGGCATCCGGTGCGGGCGATGGCGTTCGTCTCGCGATCAATGTTGCCGGTATGCTCATTGCCTTCATCGCTATTATCGCGTTGTTAAATTCTCTCTTAGGATTTATTGGTGATTGGACCGGATTGAATGCCGTGTGTCAGAATAATTTTCACCAGCCGCTCTCGCTTGAGCTGTTGTTAGGATTGGTCTTTCAATATATTGCATTTGCCATCGGTACTCCGTGGAATGATTCGCTGAATGTCGGAAGCTTGATGGGCATCAAACTTGTCTTGAATGAATTCGTTGCCTACTTGCGTATGGCGGATATGGTTTCGGCAGGAAAACTTTCCGAGAAAGCGATTATCATTGCAACGTATTCTCTTTGTGGATTTGCAAACTTTGCGTCGGTTGCAATACAAATCGGCGGAATGGGGCCGCTCGCAGAAAATAAACGCGGCGATATTGCAAAGTTCGGCTTGAAAGCAATTCTCGGCGGAACGATTGCCACGTGGATGACGGCATCGATTGCAGGGATGTTGACGAATTAAAAAGGATGGATATGGAGCAGAATAAAAAATATCAATGGTTTGTTGCAGGGGATTGGAACGGATTTTTCGGTTTGATGTTCGATAACCTTACGGTGTTGTCGTTCCTCGCCGGTATTTTAATTTTCGCATTCAAGTTTCCGGCAGATATTGTGTACGGAAAAATGTTCCCCGGCACTGCCTTCGGTGTGCTCTTCGGTGATTTAGTGTACACGTGGATGGCATTCCGGCTTGCAAAGAAACTCGGCCATTCCAACATTACGGCAATGCCGCTCGGTTTAGATACGCCATCGACCATCGGCATTGCACTTATCGTGCTCGGACCTGCGTTTGTAGGATTGAAAGCGGAAGGATATGCCGAACGCGACGCTGCGATGATGACGTGGTACATCGGCATGGCAACGATGGTGTTTATGGGCATCATCAAAGTGGTGTTTTCGTTTTTCGGTAAATGGATTCAAAAAATTGTTCCGCAAGCAGGATTGCTCGGTTCGCTTGCCGGCATCGGTCTCGGTTTAATTGCCATGACACCTCTTGTCGATATTTTTGGAATGCCGTTAGTCGGACTCATCGCACTTGGAATTATTTTTTATTCGCTTGTTGCCGGAATGAAATTGCCAGGAAAAATTCCCGGTGTGTTGGCATCGGTGATCATTGGAACAGTTTTGTATTATGCTCTTGCGCCGATGGGCTGGGTGGGAGGTACGTATTCCGGTTTGCCACCGTTGGAATTACATTTCGGTCTTCCGATTCCAACATTGGATTTTGTTAAAGGTCTTGTGCCGGCATTAAAATATTTGCCGCTGGCAATTCCGTTCGGCATTCTTACAGTTGTCGGCGGAATTAATGTAACAGAAAGTGCGCGCGTAGCCGGTGATGATTACAACACGAAAAATATTTTACTCACCGAAGCAATTGCGACGCTTGTTGCCGGATTATGCGGCGGCGTTGCACAATCGACACCGTACATCGGCCAGCCGGCATATAAACACATGGGTGCGCGTTCCGGGTATACAGTGCTGACAGGAA
>DATKMP010000202.1:0-2665 GCA_035541775.1 Bacteroidota bacterium
CGTTTTCGGAGTTTCCGTTTCAGATGTTCAAGCTCGAATGTTAATTGCCCCGTTGTAACGGAAATGTGTTTTCGTGCGCGCGGCGTTCCGATCTTCGTGCGGTCAAACGTATATTCGCGTTCTGTCGCTTCGTTATACACTGCAAAGAGATAAGCATTTAACGAAGCGAGTGGATTGTGCTGCTGTTGAAAGCGCAGCAACTGCGGATGATGTTTATACCCGCGCGTTTTGCCCGCGAGCACATGTTGGGCTAACAATGCCTCGCGCCACAGCGCGACCAATCCTTTGGCATCAAGATATTTTGGATGAATGCTCCAGAGACGCATAACGAATATATTTTTTCAATTTCATGAAAATAGCGGCTACCAATCCGACCCCTTAAAGGGATCGGATTGGTTTGGTCCAACGCTTAAATAATTATTTTTCAAGCTTGGATTGAGTTGTCTTGCCCGCCGTCGTTTGCCGAAGGCATCACTTTGTGATTGGCGGGGTTGCCTGTTCATCGTGCATACAAATTTTAAAGAACGTTTGGACTTCCTGACTTTCAGTATATCGCTGGAGATTTCTTTCTACTTGACTTTATCCATTTTAAAAATGGTTAGCTCTCCATCATACATTCGTCATGATTCTTTCAGAAAGTAACAAGTGCGTATTTTTCATTTTCGCCATATCAATAATTTGTTACTTAGGAGCTGGCGTAATATACTCAATACAATTTGAAAGAAATCAATCGATATTCAGCACTTGGATAACCTTTAAATGGTAAAAGTTTTACTAAACCAATGTTAGGCGACCAAAACATTTTTGCGAAAATAATAGGATTAGAGGTAATGTAAACGTCATATTCTATGCAAGCAAATGTTCCTGCCTGAACTGAGATCATTGTATCTACCATCCTTGTTTTGACTAACCAATAATTGTATATAACTGTATCTCCGATAAAAGTTGGAAATGACAATGCTCTATTGGAAATTGATGGCTCAAATTCACTTTGTGCATATAGTCCATCGTACTTAATAAAACCTAAAATAGAATTTTGAATCCAATAACCATATGCAAAACCACCAATTGTATCCGGTCCGTAGGTAGTCATAGTTACAGTGTCAATGAGTCCAACATTACCGCTTGTGTCTACATATTGTCCCTGATACGTCCAACTATTTCCCGCTGCCAATGGCAATATAACTTTAGACAGGGAACCAGAGACAGGTTGGGTTGTATTTTCTTTTTTGCAGGATGTTATAGTGAATAATAAAACCAATACTAAAAAGTGAAAGTATTTATTAATCATGATTTATCTTTCTATAGATCTGAACGTCAGCTAATTAGTAATAAGGTCGACATTGTCGACCTTTTGCGGCTTTATATGCGTGTATTGTCAATCTAATAATAAACGGAATTATGATGATGCTATCTCTTATCACATCTCTTATACCTTCTCACTGCATACATCCTCTGAAAAACAGTTTTACAAAAAGCGTTTGAAAATAAAATCTATCCGTAGTATAACCGTTCGTATAAAAAGAAGCAAATGATTTTTGGATTGGAGGGGAGTTTGCGGGAATGTGTTGGAAACCATTGTACCTCTCCGACCGCTGATAGCGATCGGAGAGGTACTGATAGTACGTTTAGTACCGATAATGATCCGGTTTGTAAGGGCCATCTACAGCAACGCCGATGTAGTCTGCTTGTTCTTTTGTCAGCACGTCAAGTTCCACACCAATTTTTTTCAAATGCAGGCGTGCAACTTTTTCGTCGAGATGTTTCGGAAGCATATACACTTTCTTTTCGTACCGCTCCGGATGATTCCACAACTCCATCTGTGCAAGCGTTTGGTTGGTGAAGGAGTTCGACATGACGAAGGACGGATGCCCCATCGCGCAACCAAGATTAACGAGACGGCCTTCGGCAAGAACGATCACATCTTTGCCGTCGATGGTGTATTTATCAACCTGCGGCTTAATGGTATCTTTCGTGTGCCCGTAATTTTTATTCAGCCACGCCATATCGATTTCAATGTCGAAATGTCCAATGTTGCAAACGACAGCGTTATTCTTCAGCGCTTTGAAATGTTTTGCCGTAACGATATTTTTGTTTCCGGTTGTCGTAACGATAATGTCGGCTTCTTTTGCTGCATCGTCCATGCGCTTTACTTCGTAACCTTCCATCGCGGCTTGTAGCGCGCAGATCGGATCGATTTCCGTGACGATGACGCGCATTTTTGCTTCGCGCAGCGATTCCGCAGAACCCTTACCGACGTCGCCGTAACCGGCAACCACGGCAACTTTTCCAGCAAGCATCAAATCCGTTGCACGGCGAATTGCATCGACCAGAGATTCGCGGCAGCCGTACTTATTATCGAATTTTGATTTTGTGACGGAGTCGTTCACGTTGATGGCCGGAACAAGGAGCGTTCCGTTTTTCATTCGTTCGTACAAACGATGAACACCGGTGGTGGTTTCTTCCGAAAGTCCATTGATGTTTGCGGCGAGTTCAGGATATTTATCGAAGACCATATTGGTTAAATCGCCACCATCATCCAAAATCATATTGAGCGGTTTGTTATCCTTGAATGCAAATAATGTTTGCTCGATACACCAATCGAATTCCTGCGCATTCATACCTTTCCATGCGTACACAGGAATGCCGGCCTTAGCAATGGCTG
>DATKMP010000203.1:0-2720 GCA_035541775.1 Bacteroidota bacterium
CGAATGGCTCAACGTGCAAGCAATGGGTAGGCATTTAATCGATCTGCGGATCCTTGCGCAAAACGAACTTTCCGATTTCGATTTAGAAAAACAATCCGATCTCCCGTCGTTGCTGAAATTCTTGGGCATTTCTCCTACGGAATACCACGCTCCACCCGCCAATAATTCCATCAAGAAAGAACTGCAGCAGCATCTTCAACTTCTTCAAATCTTGAGTTCATCGCTTTCTCCAAAATTATTTTCACTCACGAAATGGTGCCCGTTCAATTATGGAATGATGAATCATTTGAGTCCGATGTCGAAGGTCGAATCGTTATTGTTCCGCGAATACATTCATCGCAAACATTCGGTACCAAAGCCGTATGAACAATTTTCACTTGCGCCGCTGCCTGCGGAGACATTTTTCAGCGGTATTTTTTCCGATGTCCTCTTGGTTTCTTTTCATCTCTTGCCGGCGCGTATTGCTGTTCAAGAACATATCGTTCCGCGTACCGATCAAATAAATGTTTTCGAAAAACTTTTGCAGGAATTATTTCAACTCATTTCCGACCATCCTTCTTCCCGCGGCCTTCAATTGCAAAAAGCGGCAACCGATTTACTTGAGGCATTTCCGGAATATCTTACTCATTCAAAAGGATTATTTAACGATCCCATGTGCGCGGAACAGCTGTACATTCTTCGCTCTGCCGCCATGGAACAATCGTTAAAACAATTTGAACCGTTTAACACAATCGTTATTCATTATGACGCCGACGGCTATTATCTACGACTGCCAGAAAACGTAATCGGCGCCGTCAATATCAAAAAATTTGTTGAACGTCTTTCGGTGCAGCTGCCGTATGGGACAAATTTTATTGCGCAAA
The DNA here is from genome assembly GCA_035541775.1 of Bacteroidota bacterium. Taxonomy (GTDB): domain Bacteria; phylum Bacteroidota; class Ignavibacteria; order UBA10030; family UBA10030; genus DATKMP01. The sequence goes on from DATKMP010000203.1 coordinate 864, forward strand.
AAATGTTTCAAACAATGCTTGCATACAATAAACGAAATTTTGTGTTACTGGATGAACAGCAGCGAATTATTATCCGCGGTTCCGCCTTGCAGCAAAGAGGCATGGAACGATTTTTACGTGTACTCATCCATCGAACCATCGAATGTTTGTTCATGCAAGATGCGGCGCGGATCCATCACACATTTGCTTCAGCGCATACGCAGATCGTACACCATCGATGGTCGCCAGCCGATTTTTGCAAGATCGAAACTGCAAAAGAATCGCTTGATCTCTATCAACATGCTGTGGCAACAGGAAATCGGCAGCGAACACCCGCCATGGAAGCTGCACTTCGCGCTGGATATTTTGTTAAGTCCGGCGAAAAATTATCGTATTATCTCACTGGAACCGACCCGGAATCGGATCCTCTCCTCAATTCAAAATTAGGCGTCGAATGGGATTCCATGGCACCCGATGAAAATACTGCACACTATTTAAAACGCTTGCAAGAAACAATTGAAAAATTCCAAATATTCTTCGAACCGATTGCGTTTCAACAACTCATATCGCTCGACGAATTATTTCCATTTTCCCCCGCGGGAATTACCATCATTGAACGCAAACTTATTCCCAGCGCTCCTTCTTCCAAAATGGAAAACGACAATTATGGCATTTGGCTTGCGGACTCAGAATAAAATTACATTCACGCTACCGGTGTCGTATTGAAATATAATTCCTGACACACTTTTATGTCTTAATATTTTGGGGATCTTTCAACGCAAACTTTAGCCACTCGACCACTCTGTTTTTTGCAACCGGCGGCAACAGTGATTGTTTGGCGTGAAGTACGGTTTTTCGAATCTCGTTTGTTGAGTGTTGTGGAAATTCTTTTTGCACAAGCGTGATCAGCTGTTCCCATTGTACCGGGTCTTTTTCATCGATAAACCAGCTTTCGCTTGCCTGCAATAATTTTTTCTCTATCTCTGTCCATCCCATATCCAACGTCCTTTTTGGATGATTCATTTGATTCGCTTATGTTACGCGACGAACCGGTGTCTCGCCTTGCGAAACTTGTTTGTCCAGTATGAGTAAAAATGCCAAATGAATTTACAATCTTAAAATAAGATTGTCAATTACTAAATAAAAAATAATACGTGGAAAAACGAAATTCATCATCATCGTTCATCGATGCATGCCGTACCTCGATTGATGCAACTTTTTAGACACACTCTTGGTTGTAAAATAAGAGAGATATGTATAGGCATGGAAAAACTAAAAGAGAAAGGGTTCGTATGAAAACACCAGACACGTCAAGACATCGAAGAATCGAATTGATTCTTGTGTTCATCATATTTTTTGTGCCGGGAGCAAAAGTTTCTGCAGCCACCTACACGATCCAGTTTGGCGGTTCGCTGGGATATATCTATTCGCCGAATTCGCTCAACGTTTCTGTCGGAGACACGATTCAATGGGTTGGCGATTTTAGCATGCATTCGCTAAGTTCGACAAGCGTTCCTTCTGGAGCCGCAAGTTTCCATCAAACCAGCGGCAGTACATTTTCTTATCGCATTACTGTTGCAGGTGCGTATTTGTACCAGTGCGATTATCATTATAGCTTGGGCATGGTCGGGTCGTTTACCGCTACGACGCCGACTGATGTTGTGCAAGCGAAACCGTCTGCAAATCCTTCGGCGTTTCAACTAAAACAAAATTTTCCCAATCCATTCAATCCGACGACGATCATTTCTTTTGATCTCCCCGAGATCAGCATTGTTTCCTTAAAGATTTACAATATCACCGGACATGAAGTTGCAACGCTGGTGAACGGACCGATGGCATCCGGAAAGCATTCCGTTTCGTGGAACGCCGCTTCCTTGC
>DATKMP010000204.1:0-6217 GCA_035541775.1 Bacteroidota bacterium
GCAACTCGATGCCATGCAACAAACGATTGTTAAAGCGGTTCTCAGCAAAATCGATATTCATACCGATCTTCCCACGGTCGATCCGGCATTTCAAAATGCTGACGCATACGATTCGTATCTTCGAGGATTGGCATTCATGACACAACATACTCCGGGCAATCTGCAAAATGCACAACCATATTTTGCGCAATCTGTTCGCCTCAATTCTTCCAACGCAAAGGCAGAATCGTTTCTTGCATACATTGCATTACAGAAATTTCGTCTCACAAACAATCCCGCCGATTTGCAGCATGCCGAAGCATGGGCAGAAGAGGCATTGAAGAATAATCAAGCCAACGGACTTGCATATTTCGTTCAAGCATCCGCTAAACGATTGAGTCAGCGCTTCGAGAACGTCATTCCGTTATTAGAACGCAGTCTTGCTCTTTCTCCACAAAACGCGGATTGCTATCGAGAGCTTACTCTTTCGGCCGTGATCGGCGGCAAGTATGACGATGCTCTAAAATTCGGTACACAGGCAACGATTCATGACCCGCAAAACGCCGATTCGTATCTTTCCCTCGGCATCGCTCAACAATTCAATAAAAATTATCCGGAAGCTATTGCTTCGTATAAACACGCCGTCGCGCTCGGCGCCGATGACTCATTAATCACCGTTCAATATTTATTGAGTGCATGGCTTGCCGCCAACCAGCAAGAGGAAGCAGAAAAATTTTGTCAGCAACAATTGCAAACGTCGCCGAACGATTATCGATATTTTTATTGGTTGGGCCGCGCCTATCAAAGTGCGGTGAAGATTAGCGATGCGCAGCATTGGTTAGAGGCCGGACTGGATATCGCACAGAAGCAACTGGCCCAAGATCCTTCTGACGCGCTTACCCATGCATATACAGGGTTGATATTTTCACGGTTAGGAAAATTTTCCGACGGCGAAGCCGAATTAGAAAAAGCGCGTACCCTCGACAGCACTTCGGCGGTGATTTTGTTTTGCAGTGCCGACATCGCTAGCATCCAGCGCAACAAAACGAAAGCGCTTACCGCCTTGCAATCTGCTTTAAAGCGGCAATATGATTTTTCTGAAATCCTCAATCCCGATTTCGCTCAAATCGCCGGCGATGCCGATTTTCTTGCGGTCATCAACAAACAGGTAAAGTAATTCATCGCTTTAGTTGCCTACGAAGTATTTTTTGGCTATGTTAGCAAGCGCCTGCTGGACAAAGCGGCGAGAGTGATTTTTTAACGAACACAAGTTTTCCTGGTATGTCTTTAAAACGCCGATTAATACGAGAAAAAGTTTTACAAGCCTTGTATGCTTATGAGCTTTCCCATGAACCCATCGAAACGATCATCGAAACGATCGTCGGAGAATTAAAACCGCATCCCGAAGCATTCGCGTTTGCAAAATCGCTCATTCTGAAAGTCATCGAACAAGCCGATGCATTGGATAAAATGATTAGCCAACGCGCGGAGCATTGGGAGTTTAACAGGATTGCTATTATCGACCGCATCGTCATCCGCATGGGTATTTGCGAGCTGCTGTATTACGATGACATACCGCCGAAGGTCTCCATTAACGAAGCCATTGAAATTGTGCGAGCGTACAGCACCGATAAAAGCGATAAGTTTGTGAACGGTGTTTTGGATTCCGTCTTGAGCGATTTGAAAAAAGAAGGCAAACTGAAAAAAGCAGGGCGGGGCTTAGTGAACTCCAGCATCCACACCGACACTCCCAAACGCCGTACGAAAGAATGACTGCGGACACTTCTTCGGCAACTCCTCAAGCAACACGCGGACAAATTTTTTCTTGGGCATTATTCGATTTTGCTCACACTTCCTTTTACGTCATCATTCTCACCGTCGGCTATCCTCTCTACTTTAAAGAAATTGTTGCGCAAGGAAGCAAGCAGGGAGATTTTTTATGGGGACTTGCGTTCAGCATTTCGATGCTGCTCGTTGCATTGATGTCGCCGGTTCTCGGCGCTGCCGCAGATTACGGCGCAGGTAAAAAAAGATTTCTCGGAATCTTCACCGGTCTGTGTGTTCTTGCAACGGCGTGTTTATTTTTTATTCAAAGTTCGATGATCATTTCTGGAATCGTGATTCTTATTCTTGCGAACATCGGATTCGAAGCCGGCATGGTTTTTTATGATGCGTTCCTGCCGGAGATTACTTCCGAGCGAAGTTACGGACGTGTTTCCGGGTACGGGTTTGCTCTCGGCTACACCGGTTCTTTGATTACACTTGCGCTTGCTTATCCTTTATATACAAACGGATTTATCCCCGACAACTTGTTGAACATCCGTTACAGCTTTTTATTAGCTGCCGGTTTGTTGTTTCTCTTTGCGCTTCCGCTTTTTATATTTTTGCCGGATCGGCAACGCACGGCAAGTTTAAAATTAAATTTTGCAAAGATCGGTTTTCAACGTCTTGTTTCGACCTTGCATGAATTTCCGCGGTATAAAAACATCGCACGCTTTTTGCTTTCCTATTTTATCTATGTCGACGGAATCAATACCATCATCGTGTTTTCTTCCATCTTCGCACGCGAGACATTGCATTTCGATCTGGGAGAAATTATCATCCTCTTTGCCACCGTGCAAACCAGCGCCATTGTCGGTTCCGTGCTCTTCGGCGTTCTTTCGGATCATTGGGGGCACAAGCCGACATTGACGGTGACACTTTGCATCTGGTTGGCGATTGTGATTGCAGCGTTTTTTATTCAGAGTAAATGGATGTTTTATGTCCTCGGAATGTGTTCCGGAATTTCACTTGGCTCCTCGCAATCTACCAGCAGAAGTTTGATGAGCGAATTGACTCCCTTAGAAAAACGGACGGAATTTTTCGGCTTCTACTCCTTCTTCGGCAAAGCTTCCGCCATTATGGGACCGTTTCTCTTCGGTATTGTCTCCTCCTTCTTCAATCAACGATTCGCCATTCTTTCGGTGGGAATATTTTTATTACTCGGATTGATTTTGTTGCAGCGCGTAATAGTGGAACGAGCGACCAGTGGAAGAGAAAACAATCTACCGTAATAGTTTTCTCTTGTTTCATGAAAACAACAAAGCCACCCCGGTACACAGGATGGCTTTTTCTGCACAACCTTAGGATTGCACTCTATTGGCCGGATCGCTCCACGGGCCGGCGCCTGCAGCATTCACTGCACGCACCTTATACCATGTCCGCTGCCCTTTCACCACATCATCATCCACAAAGGATAATTTCTGTGTTGTCTTGAACAACAACATGGACGGGATTGCATCCGCCTTACTCGCATCCGCACTGACGCCTTTATACCACTCGTACATCGTGGCATTGTCATCGGCGGTTGTAGTAAGGATAAACCCGAACCCATCGATGTCATCTTCTACCGTAACGAGAAGCTTCTCCGACGGTACCGGTTTGGGTTTATTGTCCTTACGACCGGCGATACCGTAATCATTCAACGAATCCGGGTCATCCGTATGGATGGCAACGGCATTGTTGTCGACCTTGGTTAAAAACTGCTCAAGAGCGTCCTGCACGGTGCGCGCTGCCGCGTAGCTGTCCGATAATGCTTTCTTCGCGCTATCGATTGCTGCGTCCGCCGCGTCAACCTGTGCAATCTTCTGGTCGAGCAGATCGCCGGTAATCGACTGCGCGTTCCACAATGCGAGATGTTTTACAATCCCCGCCTTGCGCTGCTTCAGCCGATTCCGTAGATCATCGAGATACTTAATCATAGTATTCTCCAATGATGGTTGTGATAGATTGGCTCCCCTTAGTGGAGACGCCGTTGTACCGCTGGTGCAGCACAAATTTTCTCCATAATTGTTTCATTGATATTCAGCGCGTCATATAATGCGTTGAATGATTGTAATATTCTTCATCCGTTTCCCATTGTGTGGGATTGTAATAAATGTATTTACGAATGTTGAATAATTCTTTGTCGTTGCGTATAACGCGGTCATAATATTTTGACTGCCATATAGGTGTTTGTTTATCATTTATTAATTCATAAATTCGTTTTGTCACGGCAGATTTATATGAACCCACGATAGTCGATAACGATCCACGCTTGGGTTTACCAAATATATTGTAATCCTGTAGGGACACGGCATGCCGTGTCCCTACCATCGTTGTTTCACAAATGGCTATTATTCCATGAATATGGTTTGGCATCACCACAAACACATCCGGCAATACATTGTTAAAATGTTCCGGAATTTCTTCCCAACATTTTTTTGCCGCCATCCCTGATGCTGATAATTGCATTTCGTTATGGAGAATCTTTCCAAACAAACATCGTTTTTTAAATGTACAAATCGTTACAAAATATCCTCCCGGCAATGAATAATCATATCCCTTTAACCGAATGTTTTTCCGATTGCGATGCTCTCCCATTCCTTTCCCCATTCAATGTTTTGTTTTGTTTATTCCCTTTCAAAGGCGATGAAAAACATCATCGCCTTCCTATATTTTTAAATATAATCGGCAAAGATTAATTCTAATTTTAATCTCCAATTTTCTGGCAACGATGCCCATTCATTTCCCCATTTTTGTGTTTCAAGAAATGCTTTATACGGCTTTTCTGATGATGGGATAGCGTAACCTACTTCATTTTCTACACATTCACACATAAGGATTGGTGTTCTTTTATCTTTAAGTAAATTGGCAATTACCTCGTTAAATTTTTCTGCTCCAGCAATTCCACTATCTTTATCATGCACCACGATCGGAACAATGCCAAATGACAACAAATATTTTACTAATCCAACAATTGTAGCTTTTCCCCTTGCTTTAAGAATTTCAAAATCAGAAAGGATCGATAAATATTTTTGTCTCGGCAATCTTCTCAAACTCTCTTTAATAAGAATATCTTCTGTATCACCCTCTACAATAACTACATGCTTTGCAAAGAAAAGACGGGCGAGATAATCATCGATTTTCATTAACATTTTCACATTTGATTTATCGTCTTCTTGCAAAGTTTTAAAATTATCTGATACACTAAATGGATACGCTATTACACCTTCTGCTGAAATTTTAAGACTATTAAGCACCTGGCGAGGTTTTCTTGAAAGATCAATGAGAAATGGAGAATGTGTAGTCGCAACAATTTGTGAATTTTCGCAACTCAAATCATAAATTGTATCTCGCATTTGATTCGCTGCGCTTGGATGAAGATAAATCTCTGGTTCTTCAAAACAAATAATTATGGGACGAATTCCTTCATCTTCTCTTTTTGAAAGCCAACGCTGTCTAAAACGAAGCATTCCAAATGCCGCTGCACGTACCATTCCTGATCCTTGTTGACCTACAGGAGTTTTAACGTTGCTTGACATTTCAATATGAAATGTCGGCTTTAAAGCTTTATTTGGATCACTTAAATCAGTAACTGCATAAATTTTTGAATCGGGGAAGACTCCTGATAAAACAGCATTAAGTTCATTAAGCATTTTACCAAATTCTGATTTACTGTCTTCGGGGTCTAATTCTTTTGATAAGGCATCAAGAAATTTTTGAGCTTCCTTATAATTATCTGAAGCTGTTCTGACATCCTCAAATAAATCGTTCAGTGTTTTACCTAACACTCCAGATGTCCCACCATCAATTTCACCTATGGATGTATCAGCCGGAATAAGAAGATAACGAGGGAGTTTCTTTAAAACATTCTGCGGAATGCCTCCAGGATTTTGAAACCATGTGTCATCGTTTTGAATATCCCATATTTCATCAAGTTGTTCCAATTTATCAAGAAAAGCTTTGCTTGTACCGATCTTCTTTTCTCTTTCTGGAAATAATTCAAGAACAATATTTTCGTCTAATCCTTTGCTTATTAAATCATTGGCTGTTGTGCATGTTTCAAATTCCGGTTTACGCACTCTTGTCTTGGATTTAAATTCAATGATTACATCTTTGCTCATTTCATATGTTTTGCGATACACAACGGATAAACCAGAATCATTATCAGACATTTTCTCATACTCAAAGATCCGTCCTTTAAAACCGCGCCAAGTGTTTGCGTCTACTGGCAGATTTCTAAATTCTGCCTCAAACACGATCGTATTTACAATTGGTTTGGTCTCCTTCGTCTCTTCATCGATAACAGAATAATAATCTGTACTAGGTATGGATTTTTGTGCGCTCAATAAATATTCGATAGCTTTAAATACAGTACTTTTACCTGAGTTATTAGGTCCAATTAAAAAAGTAGCATCTCCAAAAGTAATTTCTGTAT
>DATKMP010000205.1:0-7821 GCA_035541775.1 Bacteroidota bacterium
CGGCGATGTATTCTGCCACCACAAGCACCGGAAGAAAGGTAAGAATAAGTTTGATAAGATAAATTTTCGTTTCGGCGATGGGTGCGCTGCGCAAAAACCAGAACGTTTTTCCTTCCAAGCCAATCATAGGAAATCCAAACCGAAGCGCAATCGACGCAACCATAAATCCGCCAAATGCAAACAACGTGAGATACGTGAGAATCTGTGTTTGCACAACACGCAGCGTTACATTGACATGGCTTGCACTATATGCAAATGTTATCGTCAGCACGATCATCACCAATAAATGAATCCCTTGGCTCGGTTCACGAAAGAAAAGTAATAATTCTTTTTTCAACATTGCCTCCCATTGCGGCGGTAACAGCGTGCCATAGCGCAAATCGATCATCCGCCTTCCCTCGGAAAATGGTTTATGCACCTGCATTTGCATGGAAAAAAGCCAGCTTCGATAATAAAATTTTTTGGCGATCATAACACACAATAAAAAGACTACGAGTGTTACGAGAAGCAGCGCTTCGGCGTACGGCACGGCAGCGGAAACATTTCCACGAGCAAGAGCGAATAAAAAATCTGCGACCCATTGATTGGGAAGATACTGCAAAAACCCTGGAGCAAACTGGGCAAGGTACGCATCCACATTGCCGAAGTGCCGATTCACTTCTTCCACTAACGTGATGGGATTGGAGGTTTTGAAAAAGAAATAAATAAAGAAAAAATATAATCCAAAAATTCCCGTCATGACTTTTCGGAAACCGATCTTTCCGGCAAGACGCATAATCGAAAACAGAACAAGCACGGCAACACACGCGGCAAGAAACATAAACGGAATAAGCACGAACAACATCACACCGGCAAAGAAGTACCATGGATAGCCGAAATAATTTCCATATCCCAGCAGCACCATAAATCCAATAAGAAACAGCGTCGCGGAGCTGTACAAAAAATTATCTAAAAATTTCAAAAGAAAGATCGACGTGAACGAGACAGGTTTGGTGAATAAGTACCCAACTTCCGTGGATTTGTAAAGTGTGGAATACGACACAATAATATTGCCGAGATTCACCGACATAAAAAACACAAAGAGCAGCATCGAAATAAATCGGTGATATAAATAGAGACCAATGCGCGTGTGCTCCAGCACAAATTGTGTGATGGAATGCGACATCGAGTAAGCGGCAAGTCCGAACGCAGCAAAGACAAACAGCGATCCAATGCTGCGTACTATTGATCCTGTGCGAACATCCAGTACCGAGTTGACCGATGCAAAAAATTTGTAGCGAAGGATGTGGAAAAAGCTGCTCACGACTCTTTTGTTACATCTAAAAATACGGATTCAAATTTGCCGCCATGTTGTGCTTTATCTGCTTGTAATTGGTCGCGCGTATCGCAAAACACAAGCTTGCCTTTATTAATGATGCCGATGCGGTCACACAATTCTTCCGCGACGGATAGGCTATGCGTGGACATAAGAATGGAAACGCCCCGCTCCGCCTGAGCTCGCAATGACTCGCGCACAATTTTCGAGCTTCGCGGATCGAGTCCCACCATCGGTTCATCGATGATGAGAGATTGCGGCTGATGAATGAGCGCAGCGGCGATGGTGATGCGCTGGCGCATGCCCTGCGAATAATCCTCCGTGCGCTTATCGATCCAGCTTCCAATTTCAAAATGTTCGATGACAAACCGAACACGTTCGTGTAATATTTGTTTGGGAAGTTTATACAGCCCGCCCACGAAGTACAAAAATTCTCTGCCGGATAATTTATCGTACAGAAACGGCTGATCAGGGACATACGCGATGGTCAATTTTGCTTCCACCGGATGCGTGACAATATTGAAGCCGTTGACAAAAATTTCTCCCGCGGTCGGTGCAAACAATCCCACAATCATTTTGATCGTTGTGGTTTTTCCGGCGCCGTTGGGTCCGAGAAAACCGAAGAACTCTCCCTTCGGTATGGTAAGCGAAAGATTATCGACGGCGGTGAACTCGCCGAATTTTTTCTTGACGTTGCTGAGTTCAATCATAAGGTAACGGCTGCCTTCCGAAGGTCACTTCGATGTTGCAGAGGGCTTCGGGCGATCATCCTTCACTCCCACTCAATCGTTGCCGGCGGCTTGGAAGAAATATCATACACCACGCGATTGATGCCGCGGAGTTCGTTGGTAATGCGATTGGAAACTTTAGCCAGTACATCCTTGGAAATGCGAGCCCAATCTGCTGTCATACCGTCGATGCTTGTGACCGCGCGCAACGCAACAGCGCTTTCGTACGTTCTGCCGTCGCCCATCACGCCAACGGAACGAATGGGCAGCAGTACCACGAATGCCTGCCAGATTTCATCGTACAAATTATTTTTCTTCAATTCGTCGATGAAAATTGCATCTGCCTCGCGCAGAAGTGAAAGTTTTTCTTTGGTGATGTCGCCGAGAATACGCACGGCAAGTCCCGGCCCGGGAAACGGATGACGGCCGATCAACTCGTGCGATAAGCCAAGCAGTTTTCCAATTTCCCGCACTTCATCTTTAAATAATTCGCGGAACGGTTCGATCAGTTTGAAATTCATTTCTTTCGGCAAGCCGCCGACATTGTGATGGCTCTTAATGGTCACGGACGGGCCTTTGAACGAAACAGATTCGATCACGTCGGGATACAATGTTCCCTGAGCAAGAAATTGTACATCGCCTTTCAACTTTTTTGCTTCCGTTTCGAATACGTCGATGAATGTTTTTCCGATACTCTTGCGTTTTTTTTCGGGGTCATCGACGCCTGCCAAACGGTCTAAAAAAATATCCGTCGCATCCACATACGTTAGGTCGATATGAAAATGATCGCGGAAGGTTTGTACCACTTGCTCGCTTTCCCCTTTTCGCATCAATCCGTTGTTGATGTGCACGCAATGCAATTGATTGCCGATTGCTTTATGCAGCAGCACGGCAAGCACGGAAGAATCCACGCCGCCACTAAGCGCACATAAGACATGGGCAGAACCAACTCGCTTGCGAATATCGTTGACGGCATTTTCTACAAAGGAAGCCGCCGTCCAATTTCCTGCTGCGCCACAAACAGCAAATAAAAAATTGCTTAAAATTTTTTTCCCGTCCGGTGTGTGTACGACTTCAGGGTGAAATTGTACGGCAAACATCTTTTTTGTTTTATTGCGGATGGCGCAAATCGGGGCGTTGTGCGAATGGGCGATCGGTTCAAATCCATCCGGAATTTTACTCAGCGCATCGCCGTGGCTCATCCACACAGAGGTACTTGCAGAAAGCCCTGAAAATAAATCTTGATGATTATCGATCAATAAATCTGCCTTGCCGTATTCACGCCGCGTCGCAGCATGGACCGATCCATGGAATCGATCGGCAAACAATTGTAAGCCATAACAAATACCGAGGATGGGAATGCCGAGATCGAAAATTTTCGGATCGGGTTTCGGCGCATCAGCTTCGTACACACTGGAAGGGCTGCCTGAAAGTATGATGCCAACCGGTTGCATCTCTTGTATTTTTTCGATTGGAAAATTATACGGATGAATTTCGGAATACACGCCGAGTTCGCGCACGCGCCTTCCGATGAGTTGCGTATATTGCGAGCCAAAATCAAGGACAAGTAGAAGTTCTGAATGTATCATAAGTTTTACGCAGGGTTTGTTGCTGTTTTTGTTTTTTGTATAAGATAGAAAAAAGTCATCACGCATCAAACTCTTACTTCCATCTCACGCAATTGATTCGTATCTTACTGTAACGTTGATACAGGAACTTCAGTCTTACAATAGGAAATGTTATGGGTCGAATTTTTGAAAAACGAAAATACAAAATGTTTGCACGCTTCGCGCGAATGTCTAAAGCATTCAACCGCATCGGACGTGAAATTGAAATTGCCGTCAAATCCGGAGGAACGGATCCGAAAGGAAATTCGCGCTTACGCATTGCCATTCAAAATGCCAAAAGCGTAAATATGCCGAAAGATCGCGTGGATGCTGCCATCAAACGCGCATCGCAAAAAGATACTTCCGGCTATCAGGAAGTGATGTATGAAGGATATGCACCGCACGGCATTGCCGTGATGATTGAAGCAGCGACGGATAATCCCACACGCACAGTGGCAAACCTGCGGCATTATTTCAGCAAAGGCGGCGGCACGCTCGGTAACAGCGGTTCCATTGCGTTTATGTTCGAGCGGAAAGGATTGGTACGCATTGCCGCTTCGAAAGTACCGGATGTCGATGAATTTGAATTGGAATTGATCGATCACGGACTTGATGATCTGGTGCAGCACGAACATGAACTTCACATCTATACGTCGTTTCAGGAATACGGCAAGATGCAAAAATTTTTGGAAAACAAAGGAATCGAAGTCATCAGCGCGGAGTTGCAATATCTTCCGACGACGACGAAAGAATTAACGGAAGAACAATCCAAAGAAGTGATGGAGTTGATCGACAAATTAGAAGAAGATGACGATGTGCAATCCGTTTTCCATAATATGGCGTAATGCGCGTTGCACCGATCGATAATTTTCATGCCCGTGTCAGAGACGGGCATTTTTATTTTGCCGACACACTCAAATGCGGTTTTGGTATCTTGAATCTCGCACAAATTTTCTGCATTTTACTACTACGAAATTTTGAAAGAGTATTGTGCAAGCTCTCGTACGAGCTTGTTTTTATTTATGAAGGCCGGATGAGGTTATGATCCTCATTTTTCCGTTTATCGAAATCAGTCAAAAAAATTGTGTCGAAATCGTTCACGGGTTGCCGGGAATGGAGCGAACATATTCCATTGATCCAGTGCAAACTGCAATTCTCTGGCGCGGAGAAAATGCCAAAATGCTCCACGTGATGGATGTGGATGGCGTTCAGGAGGGACGTGTCATTCACGAAGAAGTGATTCGCAAAATGTTGAATGCGGTGGATATTCCTATCCAGATTAGCGGCGGATTGCGCACCTACGACGAAATAAAACGCGTACTAGAAATGGGCGTGAGCCGGGTTTTTGTCGGCACTGCAGCCGTGCAACAACCCGGGCTGATGGAACAATTAGTAAAAGAATTTGGCTCGCGAAAAATTGCCGTCAATATTTTGATTGAAGATGGCAAAGTCGTCATCATCGGTGGCAACGTTAAAACCGATTTAACACCGTTACAGTTGACAGAAAAAATGGTGAAAATTGGAATTTCTCGCTTTATGTACGGCGAGCGAAAAAACGGTCAATACAGCGAAGTGCTCCCGTACGATCGATTAAAAGAGATTGCCATAAAAACCGGCGTACGCATTACGCTGCGAGGCGGCATCAGCAATTACCGCGACCTGTTGCGCCTGCAAGAATTGGAAAAATTCGGCGTCGATTCTGTGATCATCGGAAAACCATTGTATGAAAATCGATTTCCTTGCCAAGCACTCTGGCGTTTAAACGAAATGCAGCTCACTGATTTAGGCCCAACACGAAGAATCTAATGGTCATCACCGTCATCGGACATATTTGCAAAGACTTCCTTCATCTCACGGATGAACAGGGAAAAGACACCGCTCAAGAAACATTCGGCGGCATTATGTATTCCATTTTAACGCTTGCCAATCTCATGGGCGAGAAAGATATTTTGCAGCCAGTGTTCTGCATTGGACAAGCGGATTACGATTCACTGATGGAACGATTAACGCCGTACAAAAATATCGATACCAGCGGCATTTATAAATTTCGCGGACAAACCAATCAAGTGCATTTGTTTTGTCAAAAGGAAACTGATGCGCGCATCGAGTGCTCGAAGAACATTGCACAACCCATTCCGTTCAATCGCATCAAGCCGTACCTCGACGGCGACGGCGTGCTCATCAATATGATTTCCGGATCGGATATTACGCTGGAAACGCTGGATTACATCCGCATGGAAGTACGGGAAAAACGCATGCCGATTCATTTCGATTTTCATAGCTTAACGCTCGGTATCGATAACGAGTTCAAGCGCTTTCCGCGTCCGCTCACCGATTGGCGGCGCTGGTGTTTTATGCTGAGTTCCATTCAAATGAACGAAACAGAAATTGCCGGATTATCCGCCGAACGGTACGATGAAGCGACCATCATCAATCATTTAATGCCATTGATGGTAGAAACGTTGTTGATTACGCGCGGCCATCATGGTGCAACCGCCATTGTGCAGGATATTCATAAAAAATTAACGCGCCAGGATTTTGCCGGCATTCCCATCGAACGTCCGGTCAATACCATCGGCTGCGGCGATGTGTTTGGCGCAGCGTTTTTTTATTATTATCTCAAGACGAACAATAGTTTCGTTGCAGCAGAATTTGCCAACAAGGCAGCTGCACTCAACGCCGGCTTCGCCAACATCGACGATCTCGATGAACTGAAAAAGAAACTGGAAAAAACAACTGCCGATTCAAAATCTTCAGCAGGAAAATAATTACCGGAGTATGAACTATGATTTTGCGCGACCGCATAGAACTTTTTTACCCGCAAGATATTTCTAAAATTGACCGCCAACAGGCGCTGCAAACATTCAACGAATTAAAATTTTTTTTAAACAACGGCGAAGTTCGTTCGGCATCTCCTGCGGACGGCAACCATGCAATCGGCTGGGTGGTGAATGAATGGGTGAAGAAAGGAATTCTCCTTGGCTTTCGCCTTGGAGAAATGAAAGATGTTTCGCTGGATGAACATTTTCGGTTCTTCGATAAAACGACATTGACGTTAAAAAAAGTGACTGAAGATTCCGGTGTGCGTATTGTGCCCGGTGGAACATCGATCCGCGATGGCGCGTATCTTGCGCAAGGTACCATTGTCATGCCGCCGGCGTACATTAACATTGGTTCGTATGTCGATGAAGGCACGATGATCGATTCGCATGCCCTGGTTGGATCGTGCGCACAAATCGGAAAGCGTGTACACCTCAGCGCAGCTTCGCAAATCGGCGGTGTGCTTGAACCGATCGGCGCACTTCCTGTCATCATCGAAGACAATGTCTTCATCGGCGGCAACTGTGGCATCTACGAAGGAACGGTCGTGAAAAAAAATGTCGTCATTGCAACGGGCGTGCATATCACACGTTCAACGCCGGTGTATGACCTCGTGAACAATACGATTATCCGATCATCCAAAGAACTGCCGATCATTATCCCGGAAGGCGCAGTCGTTATTCCCGGCAGCCGGGCAATCGACCAACCGTTTGCGAAACAAAACCATCTTTCCGCATACACGCCATTGATTGTCAAATATCGCGATGCATCGACTGATGCTGCGACAGTGTTAGAAGCGAGTTTGCGATGAAACGTATCTTGATCGCCGGCAGTAACGGCCTGCTCGGGCAGCGTCTTTCTATGATGTTAAGCGGATTGACAGAATATGAAGTGCTCAACACTTCCATCGAGCGCTCGTTCGTTTTCGACGACCATCTCTATGATTATACACAATTAGATATTACACAGCGAGGCGACGTAAAAAGTCTTATCTCCAGCTTTCAACCGGATGTTATTTTAAATGCCGCGGCTGCAACCAATGTCGATTGGTGCGAATCGAATCGCGAACTTGCATGGAAAATTAATGTAACGGCTGTAGAAAATCTTGCTGAAGCTGCACGCAAAGTCAACGCAAAACTTATTCATGTTTCCAGCGATTATGTGTTCGATGGAAAAAACGGACCGTACGACGAACAAGCGCCCGTGAATCCGATCAGTTACTACGGCAAAACAAAACTTGCAAGCGAGAATGCTGTGCAATCCGCTGGCATTAATTACGGCATTGTGCGTCCGGTCGTATTGTTCGGATTGGGCATCGGCGTAAAAGCAAATTTTGTGTTGTGGGTGGTGA
>DATKMP010000206.1:0-10172 GCA_035541775.1 Bacteroidota bacterium
CAATCTCAAAGGCGTCAAACAAAACGGCGAAATCGAAGTTGTCGGCGTGGATCGCATCGAACAAGCAATCAAAGCATTGCTGGGGTGATGTTCAGAATCCAAATTACAAAATTCAAACGAACTCCAAAGATCACATCTCAATACTCAAATTATAAATCGCAGACAAAATTCAAATACCAAAACCTAATTCCTAAAACCAAAATCCTAATTGCCCCATCATCAAATCATAAATCAAAAATTCATTAAATGTCCAAAATAATTCTTGCCACGCACAACAAACACAAAGCCATCGAATTACAAACATTCTTGCGCGATCTTCCATTTGAAGTTTTATCGTTGAATGATTTTCCGAAAGATATCGAATTGCGGGAAGACGGCTTCACATTTCAAGAGAACGCATTGCAAAAAGCGCGAACGGTGTACGAACACACTAAGCTGCTTTCGTTAGCTGACGATTCCGGATTGGAAGTATTTTTTTTAAACGGCCGCCCCGGCGTCTTCTCGGCGCGGTATTCCGGCGAGGGCGCAACGGATGAATCGAACAACGAAAAATTATTGCAGGAAATGCGCGGTGTTGCACCGCGGCGGCGGCATGCACAGTTCCGTTCGGTGCTTGCCTTGGTGGGAAACAGGATTGAAGAATTGACGGAAGGCATTTGCCCGGGCGTGCTTGCCGAAGCGCCCCGCGGGACAAATGGTTTCGGTTACGATCCGATTTTTATTCCCGACGGATTTCCCCGCACGTATGCGGAATTAACGGCTGAAGAAAAAAATACTATCAGCCACCGGTCGCGATCGTTTGCGAAGATGAAAGAATTACTCAAACGGAGCATACATTCCGGCTCGTAAACTTCACACATTCATATCTTGATTACCGTTGTGAATCTTAGTATTATTCTTTTCGGAATCAGAGCATAAAGGAATCCTATGTCGATAGAAGAGCGGTTACGAAACCTCCAGGCAACTATCCTGTTTCATGACCTCACGCAGGAACAGCTTGTCGATGTGATGAAAACGATGCGGGAAGAATCATTTGCAGCAGGGGCAATTCTATTCGACGCGAATACGGCGGGCGATTATGTCTATATCATCGAGCGCGGCACGATCCGTGTTTCTCGCGTTACGACGTTTGGCGAAGAAACGACATTAGATATTTTAAAACAGGGCGAAATTGTCGGCGAACTTGCATCGCTCGATGGGCAAACGCGTTCAGCACGTGCGACCTGTGTCGAGGATTCTGTTCTTCTTGCGTTAGATAAAAAATCGTTCGAAGAAATTCTCGAGCACAATCACAATGTTGCATTCAATCTTTTGCGGGAATTAAGCGGACGCATTCGCAAAGCAGACGATAATATCGTGCAGCGGTTGGAAGAACAGCGCGTTGCTATCGAAACACGGTTTCTCAGACTGCAAAAGTTGATGGAAGCGAGTAAGATCATCAACTCCACGCTGGACCTCGACAAACTGCTCGGCTTAATTTTAGATGCTGCCGCGCAAAGTATCGGCGCAGATCGCGGAACGCTGTATTTGGTCGATGACATTCAAAAAGAATTGTGGTCCAAAATTTCGCAGGGCGAAGACATGGTGGAAATCCGTTTGCCGGTTGGGAAAGGTTTGTCGGGATTTGTGGCGCAAACCGGCGAGAACATTTTGATTTCCGACGCCTATGCCGATCCTCGCTTCAATCGGGAAATCGATAAACAAACAGGGTACCGTACGCGCAATGTGATGTGTACGCCGTTGAAGAATAAAGACGGAAAAATTATCGGCGTATTTCAATTGCTGAATAAACGGGACGGCTCCTTCGATAACGACGACGTCAATTTCATCGATGCGCTTTCTGCTCATGCCGCGGTCGCCATCGAAAATGCACGCATCGCCCAGGAAATGGTACAGAATGAACGGCTCTCTGCCGTCGGGCGCATGGCGAGCGTCATCATCCATGATATTAAAAATCCCATGGGCACCTTGCGCGTCTATGCGCAGGTGATGAAGAAAAAATCCGGCAACGAAGAAGCGAACAAACTTGCCGACGAAATGATTCATCAAGTGGACCGCTTTGTGAATATGACGCAGGAAATTTTGGATTTCACGCGCGGCGTGAGTGCATCGAATTTTCAGGAAGTGGCCTTCGACGAGGTGATGGAAAACGTGATGAGTTTCATCGAAAAAGATTTGGAGAAGAACAACGTCAAACTGATCCGCGATGCGCAGTTTCAAGGCATGGTCAATCTGGATCAGGATAAAATGGTCCGCGTGTTTTACAATATTGCCAGCAATGCGCGCGACGCCATGCCGCAGGGCGGAACGCTCAAAGTTTCGACAAAAGCGGACGGCGATTTTGTGCGCATCGATTTTACCGATTCCGGTACCGGCATGCCGGAGGAAGTGAAAAACCGTATCTTCGAACCGTTTATGACGTACGGCAAAAAACACGGCACAGGGCTCGGCATGTCGATCGTCAAAAAAGTGATCGACGACCATAACGGAAAAATCGAGATCGAAAGCGAGATGGGCAAAGGTACCACGATTACCATCAAGCTGCCAGTGAAGAAATAAATTTTTGAACAATTTTTTTCATCTTCATCTTCACTTTTAGTCGGTCTTGTTGAAATTCTTGAAGGTTATCGAGCCATGATAAAAAATACAATTTGATAGGATGTTGTGGAATATCCTGCGGGTTGTGTCCAAGATTTCAATCCAAAGCAAAATCGCGATGCGTAGGTTGCGGCCTCGATGCACATTGTTCGTACTGTTCCATCTTTCGATGCTGTCAAATAAAGAAAAAATACGAGACGTGCGCCGATTGCGATTTCTTCCCGTGCGATAAATTCAATACATGGTTTTGTGCAGATAGTTTTGTTACACATCAAAAGTGCCTTTCGAATATTCAAACTATGAAACGCTTTGGGATTACCAAATTTCTAAAAGGACAACTGAATAGGCAAATCATTCTCGAGACAATGTTAGAGAAATACAATCATGGAAGACTTATGAGTTCCTATTGTTTGGCATCGGCACTTTTAAAATTCGAATCGTTAAAAAAGTTCTGAAACAACTTGAAACCGCCGAAGACACCACGGCAAAAGCATATCAACTGCTCTTAGGAAAGATTGCAGAAAAAGAAAATATTAGTTTGAAACTAAGAAAGTAAGTCTCACAAACCGAGACTACCTTTGATGATGCACAAGGGAAAAGGCACGACGATTACCATTATGCTGCCGCTGAAAAAAAACAAGCCGCCGCACTTGCTGTCTCGCTTGCATCGCTCGCAAATAGGTTTGCCGCATATCGGGGTTTTGTATTGTTGCTGGCGGAAAAAGAACAAGCTGACCAGTTACATAGAATTCATGAGTATCATCGTCTGATGAAGAAAAGTTGATAGGTGTTATGAAAAAATATTTTATTCCATTCCTTTTAATATTAATTGTGGTGTGCATTAATATTTTAGCCGCACAGATAAACAGTACTTATCATATTCAAAAAGAGATATCAATTCCTATCGGTTCTGGAAAAGGTAAAGTGAATATAGAATATATGACTTTGGGAAGATCGGTAGGATATCCGGACGCTATGACTATTGATAATGATGGAAATTATATTTTCGGAAGCAGACTACAACAGGAGACTGTTCAAAAATTCGATAACGATGGACATTTTATTTCAATAATATCGATGAGCGGTTGTAATAATGAAAATGTCAATTATCCTTATAGATTGGCCATTGATAGTTTAAATGCGATTTATGTTTTAGATGTATGGAAATGTGTTGATCCAAATCATCCGGACTTGATTACTCACGGCGACGCTATAAAGAAGTTTGATGCTGACGGAAAATTTATTTATCGATTGGGGTACGAAAGTGTCCGTCCAAACCCTACTGATCATGATCGTATCGAAGAGATGTGGACGACTCCTGGAGGTGGGGTGTATTTTAAGGATTATTTCAATAGTAAAAACGAAAAAAATTTATATGGAGGAACAAAGATTTATAATTCGATATTTGGAATCGATAGTGATGGTACTCTGGTTGGTAAAATAGATACCTGCCTTTATCAAAATTATAATGGAGATATGATCAGTATTATTCAAAAACAAGATTCAAATAGTCTTAATTATTCAATAATCCATTTCCAAACTCCAATCGAGAAAAGTACACAAAGAAAAGTTGTAACAAAGCAAGAGGGGCTTAAAAGGATTCGAAATTTTAGTATAGCGAACACTAAAGACGAACTTGAATTTTTAGGATTCGATAAAGAAAATAATATGTACTTAAATAAAGTGGCTGAATTTTATAGGAATGGGTTCGCATATGTTCACAGCTTTAAGGACGGAAAAATTGTCTATAAATATTCTCCTCAAGATGTTCTCTTATCGAAGATTGAATTTCCTGATTATCAAAGGAAACGATTTATAGATTCAAAAGGAAATATATACATTGTAGATATAAAATTTACTACATATAAGCATTTTACTGAAGGCGATCATATTGAAATCCAAAAGTGGGTTGAAGAAAGATAATGCATCTCCATTCTAAAGCAGTGTATCATCTTGTTTTTTAGAGGGAGCTATGAAAGGATTCATTTTTAATTTATCGTTATTATGAATTTTTGCGTGAGTCATTCGTCGGAATGTTGAATCCCGAAATCCGTCGAATGCTGAACTCCCTTCCTACGTCAAACAAGTTTTGCCTGTCAACATCATTTCTTAATGCGAAAGCGTGCAAGCATTTTATTTGATGTGAAGGATTTTTCTTTGCCTTCCACCAGAAATATCCAATAAAAACTGGACATTTTTCGTTTTTATATCATTCCTTGTAATCTTTACAAAATTTAAAAATACCCTATTTAGGGGATGGACAGAATTTCTAAAAATGATTAATTTTTTGTGAATCAGAATTACGGCCAATAGGTAATACCAGATTACATTTTAAAAAGCTAAAGAATTTTTGTATCACTCCGCATGGAAAACGCGGATAACTTTTTGAGGGAAGCGTATGGTACGACGATGGGTAATTCTTGCAGCAAGCTGCTTTAGTGTTTTTATTTTTTCTTTTGCGCAGGTGCATATAAAAGAGCGGGTGGAGATAAAACCGAAGAAAATAAGTGGTCGAACATCTCAGAATGTGAACGCAAGGGAATTCCCTTGTCTGTCTGTGACATGGATGCCGCAACCTTATGCCCAAGGAACAGGAATTACAGTCTTGGCACCTTGCAGTCTTCAAATATCAGGGACTTATCATATAGATGGAAATGCAAATATCTGTGATGTCTTGTCGTTGGATGGATACGCCTTAGTGGGCACTGTGAATGAAAATCTTGGCTGTGATCAGAGTCTTTTGATCGATATGTTAAGTGGGTGCCCCTGTGGTGGGTATCCCACTGTAAATCCTGCTATCTCACAAACAAATACATCGATAACTGGTTATGTCGATGCACAATGGTGTTGTATTTATCCGCGCTTTGTTCATGTTACGTGGAGCTTTCAAGTGATTGCAATTCCCTTTGCTTCGCTAAGCGTGGACAGTATGACCACGTCAAATTATCCCAGTACGATCGAAGCGTGCGATTTAAACACATATACTTCGGACGTTTGTGCGTATCTGGTCAACACTTCTGGGCCACCGTTTCAATATTGTGGCACGGTACCGATGCAATTCACAATCGAAAATCCTATTCCCGGGCTTTCTCTGAATGGAAATGGGACCAAAGCGATAACAGGTGACATTGGCGGCAGTGGAAGTGTTAATTTATGCTGGGATGGCTCAGATTTACCAAGTGACGAATACAATGTTAAAGTGCTTGCAGAATCTTCTGGATTTTCTGCAGAACAACAAGTGACATTAAAAAAAGTGCCTCCATGCTATTTTAGCGTTGTTCCGGCGAGTGCTACTATTTCGATGGGACAAACAGATGTTCTAACAATTACTGCAATGGACCATAAAGGAAATGAAGTCCGATTCGATGGGAATAAACTTGTAACCTTAATCGATGGAACAAGCGGAGGATGTTTTATCGTCGATTCCAATACGATAAAGGGTGAAATAACCGTACCGTATAGTAAAGCGAGAAACGGTGGTGTTCAATATTTATTTTAGATTCTTCAAATTTTACTAATGAAATAAATCATGAGATCGATGTCTATCGGACAGATTATCCGGAACGAAACGGATACGGCTGTATCGATGTGCTGCCTGCATGCCCAATTGTAGTATTGTCAAAAGACACAGTTGGTATTGGAGATAAAATTACGATCAGTGTTCAAGCAGGTACAGCCGCCGGTAATTTTCCCTATCAACAAGGACAATTGTTTAATGCTTATATGGATGCAGATGCACAATATGGCAAATTGTACTGGCCCGGTTCTCCAAAGCAAAAAGGAACAGCGTTAACTTCCATTACGCAGCCCTTCGAATTTCTTGCAGCAGATAGTATCAATGTCGATTCTCTTGCGATACTCATTAGTGCATATCCTGTTTACAACGGTGGTGGATCAACTGATTTGGTGAAAGGCAGGGGGATTGATACAGTTTCAATCCAGAAGAGTACGATAACAGCACAACAAAACATATCAAATAGTGTTAAGAGAGTTTCAACGAATATTGATTTAGCGAAACATGCTCTTTCACCACTACAGGCAAAATTACAAAGCAGAATGAATTCTCTACAAATAAAAAATATGGCAGAAATGAAAACAGATTCTTTTGCTATTCAGAAAACAAAAGAACAAGAGACTATTATTGCTCAAAAAATTGCATCAAAGAAATTACAACTAAGCGCCATAAATGATGCCGTGCAAGCACAAGCAGCAGGAAAAAGCGATACAGCTTCCATCAAGCACTTAAAACATTTGATGCAATCCTACGACGAAGGCTCGTGTCCCAGCGGCGCAACGTTAACGGAAGTAAAAGAATCTATTCCCAGAAATATTTTTTTACAACCTAATCCTTTGAACCTATCTTCCAATCAAAGCTCGAAGCTTAAAGTTACATTGACAGATGGACAAAATGATCCAATTGATGAGGATCATACAAGTGCTTTAATAAATTATTCTGCGGGAGAAGGAACGGGACAATGGGGCGTATTGAATTATCAAAGTCAACAAGGGTCGACATTAACCGGTATTCCATATAAGGCAGCACATGATAATAATGTTACATTAAAAAATAACTATGATGGAAGATTTCCATTACGAATTGGAATAAATGCAACTTGTGGAAATTTATCTCCAGATAGACAAATACTAACTTTAACAGGGAGCAGTACAACGGGAAAATATTTTAAAATGGGCTCTTATAAAGATTCTGATTATGATACAGAAGAAGATGAAGATGGAAATCCACTTCATGTTAAAATCATCAAGGATGGATGTGCGTTATGTTGTATCGCAATGGCTTTGACAGGTTATGGTATTAATGTTGACCCAGTAAGTCTCAATAATTGGATGAGCTCAGGTGATCATTATTGTTTTGACATAGATCATAATGGCAGAATAATATTTAATACTTTTACTGATAATTATGTTGTTGATCATCCAATTGGCCTATCACTTGAGCAAGATAATAAAAATCTTAGCCCTATAAATTATAATTTAAATCAAGGAAATCCGTCAATGGTTGCAATCCCCAGTGGAGATCATTTGCATTGGCTTCTTGTTACTGGAATTGATACAAACGGAAATTACACAGTCTTGGATCCAGGAGAACCTCAAGGAACACCCTTGAAAACAATTTTGCACCCAACCGATATTGTAAAATACCGAGAAATTATTACTAATTAATAAATTAGTGATTTAGGAGAGAATAAAAATGCGTTTTACAATTATAACTATCAACCTTTGTATATTTACTCTCAATTTGTTGGCGCAAAACAATTGGGCTGCAGATATTGGTACAAATCAAAATATGATTATAACCGATCCACTTGGCAGAAGAGAGGGAGTTGATTCAAGATTCTCTTTGCCATATGAACGATGGAAGTGGATTAAAGAAATACCTAATTCAACAATCGGGTTTGATGGAATTGGTGATAATAGCCCTGATGAAATGGTATTTGGCAAACAGGCTGATTCAGAAAATCCCGATGGTATTTACAAAATCGAAATTATTGGAGATTATGATAGTACAAATTTTCATCGTGATAGTTATTATACCAGAGACGTCAATAGAACAATGTTCTTTTCCATTTCTTTTGTGCAAATAGATACCAATAAACATCCCCACCAATTTCTATTTCATATAAAAAATATTCCTCTCGAAAGGGATAGTAGCATTATATATCTATTTACGTATCACAGCGATAAAAAATTAAAATCAACTGTCGTTAAATTAGTTTCTGCACGGTCGTTAATTCAAGATGTCAATGCGATGGCAAAATTAGGTTGGATATCCAATCCTGCAACTGCGCAAACATATAACCAATTGTACACAACTGCTGGAGCACAAATCGCTCAAAAAGATTTTTACGATGCAGAAATAACTTTGAACGATATATTGACTCAGTTACAAACGGATAGTGGCTCGGCACTTACTCCACAAGCTTATAAATCGCTTAGTGCAGATACAAAACAACTTCTTCGTTCGCTTCCCAATATTTCTCAATGCTCCGTCCAACTCCTTTCCAGCACCGGCTCGTTATTAACCGGCGGCACATTGCAATATCGCGATAGCACTTGGAAGGATGCCAGCAACAACAACGATGGTACGTTTACATTTACGACGTCACAGAAAAAAACAAGTTTGCGTATGACGTATGCCAACAGCACTCAAACAATTTCCAACATCACCGTAAAAAATGATACGGTGATAACATTCCAAACAAAAAATGTTTCCGTTAATTTACAAACCAGCGCAGGCACACCGTTCGATACCGGAACAGTTCAGTACTATGCAGGAAGCTGGCAAACATTTGGTATAACTTCCAACGGTGTTGTAACTAAAGAATTATTGCCGCTTAAATATTCTTTCCGTGTAACATACAATGGCGCCACCGTCAGCAAATCGCAAAACATCGATTCGAATGTAACGGTTATCTTTAACACCAAACCTGTTACAGTGCAATTCCAGACAAGCACAGGCGCTTTTTTAGATACCGGTATCGTTCAATATTACGCGGGTGCATGGAAAGCTTTTGGAACAACAATCAATGGAACCGTATCAAAAGAATTACTTCCCGCAAAGTATTCGTTCCGGCTTACGTATCAATCTTCTGCCACCAGCAAGGCGCAGAATATCGATTCGCTGCCGAATGTTATGTTCCAGACAACTCCAGTGAAAGTACAATTGCAAACAAGCACCGGAGTAGCACTGGATACAGGAACAGCACAATATTATTCCGGCTTCTGGCGTTCCATCGGCACAACATCGAACGGAATGGTATCGACAGAGTTATTGCCTACAAGATATTCTTTCCGCATGATTTATAACGGAGCGACCGTAAATAAATCGCAAGCCCTCGATTCAAATGCAACGGTCGTGTTCCAGACTGTTCCTGTTCAAGTTCAATTGCAGACAAGTACAGGTATGCCTCTCGATACAGGTATCGTTGAATATTATGCAGGTGCATGGAGAGACTTTGGAATAACCTCTCGTGGCGTTGTTACAAAAGAATTACTTTCGGCGAAGTATTCATTCCGAATAACGTACCTTGGATCGACTTTGAGCAAGTCGCAAAATATTGATTCCAGTCTCGTTGTTCGTTTTCAAACAATCCCTGTTACCGTGCAATTGCTTTCCAGTACCGGTCTTCCAGAAGATACGGGGATAGTTCAGTTCGATTCCGACGGTTGGCAGAACCTCGGAACAACTTCCGGCGGATCTATATCAAAAGAATTACTGCCGATAAAATATTTTTTCCGCATGACATCGAACGGTATAACAGTAAGTAAAAGTCAGAATACCGATTCGAGTTCAACGGTTTCATTCTCAACTGTCTTATGTACCATCAATGTGTTTAATTCTTCCGGCAATCCGTTAAACAATGCCGCCGTAAGTTATTATGCATCCGGATGGAAAGTTATCGGAACAACAGCAAACGGAACAGTGACAAAAGAATTCCTGCCGGCAAAAATTCAATTCCGTGCAGCGTACGGATCGAAGACACAATCGGTAACACAGGATATTTCCGTGAATCCGACAGTAACAATTACATTACCGGTTCAATAATTGGAGGATA
>DATKMP010000207.1:0-19190 GCA_035541775.1 Bacteroidota bacterium
TCACTTCAGGTTCTGCCGGTGTAGCAGCAGCGCCTTCAGCAGGTGCGGCAGCAGCAGTGGTTGCAGTCGCGGCTTCCGCTTCTTTCTGGACTGTCGGCGGTACAACACCAACGATGGAACTGGTTTCACTTTCCACAATCGTTACATTTGGAATAGAAATATCTTTGACGTGCACAGAATGGTTGATCGCTAAGTCGCTGACATTGATCTCGACATGGTCCGGAATATGTTTCGGCAAGCAGGAGATACGAAGTTTATGCAGCACCTGTTGTAAGATACCGCCGTCGCGGACGCCTTTCGGAATTCCGCCGGTAATTTTCACAGGGACCTCGATAGTCACCTTTTCATTTTCATTGAGTCCTAGCAAATCGAAATGCACGGGCTTTTCCGTTACAGGATCGAGCTGCACATCGCGCAACACACATAAGTGCGAGGATCCGTCATCCAATTTTAAATTAATGATGTGTGTCGCGGTCGTTGTGTATAACGGACGGAGGGATGCCTCCAGAAGCGTCACCGCGATATTTTGTTGCCCGTGTCCATAATAAACGCCGGGGACTTTTCCGACGGTACGAAGGGTTTTTGCGCGTCTTCCAAATGCTTTGCGCACTTCAGCCGTCAAGGTTATTTCTGACATCGTTGTTCTCCTTGGTTAAATCTTATCTTTATCAATATCAAATAGCGAACTGATCGATTCATTGCGATGTGTTCGCAAGATCGCTTCCGCAAAAATTTTAGCGATGGAACGCACTTCAATTTTGGGCGATGTGCGTTTCAACGGTATCGTATCCGTTACAATCAATTTCGATACAACAGATTCTTCTAAACGTTCGTACGCTTTGCCTGAAAGAATCGGATGCGTGCAAGCGCCGTAAATTTCTAATGCGCCGTTGTCTTTCAATGCTTGGGCGGCATTGACAAAAGTGCCTCCGGTATCGAGGAGATCGTCCACGATCAAAACATTTTTTCCTTCGACCGAACCGATGATGTTCATCACTTGCGCCTCGTTCGGCCGAGGACGCCGTTTGTCGATAACAGCAAGATCGCATTCGAGGCGTTTTGCGTACGACCGCGCCATCTTAATACTGCCGACATCCGGGGAAGCAATGACAAAATTCGACATATCTTTTTTCCGGAAGTAATCGACCAACACGACGGATGAATATAAATGGTCCATTGGAATATCAAAGAACCCTTGAATTTGTGGCGTGTGCAAATCCATGGTAACAACACGGTCGGCACCAGCTTCCGTAAGCAAGTTCGCAACTAATTTTGCACTGATCGAAACACGCGGCTGATCCTTTCGATCTTGCCGGGCATAGCCGTAATAGGGAATGACCGCCGTTACACGCTTTGCCGATGACCGCTTTGCTGCGTCGATCAACATCAACAATTCCATAATATTTTCTGCCGGTGCTTGGGTGGATTGAACAATGAACACATCTGCACCGCGAATGTTTTGAGAATACTTCACCCACAATTCGCCGTCGCTGAACGATTGAATGATCGCATTTCCCAAGGGGATTGCTGCATCGGCACAAATTTTTTCTGCTAACGGGCGGTTTGAACGTCCGGAGAAAATCATTAACTCGCTCATAGCGAATCCTTTGTGCAGTACGATCGATGACGATTATTCAAAATTTGACTTTCCATTAAACTGCTGCGGTGCAAGGATTTCTCCGAAGGAATCACTTCGTGAGAACACGGAGTGTCCCGCACAGTGGATGCCTTACCACTTGGCTCCAGCCCTAACAGGTTTCTGAAATGCTGAATGCCGTTTAAATTTTTCAAACATTTTTTGCTGGGGTGCCAGGATTCGAACCTGGGAGTGGCGGCTCCAAAGGCCGCTGCCTTACCACTTGGCTACACCCCAAGGGAAAAGATGTCTCTGTCTCTCACAAGAACAAAAAAAGACCAACTCATATTGAGTTGGCTTATCAATATATTGAAAAATCGAAAGTAAGTCAATTGGAAATACATTTCTCTTTCATTGATTTTCGTCTCACATTTTTCTATTTTATCAACGTTTAATAGTGGAAGAAAAATGGATATAACGCAAAAAAGTTCGGTTAGAAAAGCTGACGGTACCTTTGAATCCGTCATTCTGCAATCCCTTTGGATTGCGGGCTATGCCGTCGTCACGGCTCTTGGCGCGCAATTAGAAATTCCGCATTATCCGGTACCATTTACCACACAAACATTTTTTGTACTTTGCGCTGGTATTTTTCTCGGCGCTCGAAACGGCGCTTTGGCTATGGCATTCTATTTAGTGCTAGGTCTATTGGGTCTTCCCGCATTTGCTGGCGGTGCTTTTGGTATTGCCAAACTACTTGGGCCAACGGGCGGATATTTATTTGCTTTTCCCATCTCGGCTTTTGTCGTGGGATATTTAATCCGCCTTCGAAAAGAATATTGGTGGATGTTGTTGACGATGACCGTCGGACTTTTCATTGTTTTTTCATTCGGAACTCTTCAACTTAATTTCGTCTATTTCCATCATTGGAAGAGTGCCATTGCATCCGGTTTCCTTATTTTTTCGTGGTGGGATGCGGTAAAATTAATAGCTGCGACATCGATTGCATACTATTATTTTAATAAAGTAAAATAAAATATCGCACTGTTAAATATTGTTGGAGAGGCCATCTTAGCGATACGTTAAGATGGCTTTTGTTTTTTGGAACTTGAGTACTCAATTTCATGTATAGGATGAAAGGAAGAATATGAATCGTCGTGAATTTATGAAATGGAGTGTCGGTGCTGGTGTAGTAGCCGGGACATCCATGGTGACAGGATACGAAAAATTGTTTTCGTCCACTTCGAAAGCCGCTTCGCTGCCGTACCATCTGGTAGCCGTTAAAGGCGGTGAACCTGATGTTATGTTTCAAAAAGGAATTGAAGCGCTCGGCGGAATTCGGGCATTCGTGAAAAAAGGACAAAAGGTTGTGATTAAACCCAATATCGGATGGGACGTAACGCCGGAGCGCGGCGGAAATACCAATCCGATCCTTGTTGCGGAAATCGTCAAACAATGTCTTCACGCAGGCGCAAAAGAAGTTTATGTTTTCGATCACACATGCGATAACTGGCAGCAATGCTACAAACATAGCGGCATGGAAGCAGCGGTAAAAAACGCGGGCGGAAAAATGGCGCCCGCTCATACGGAAAATTATTATCACGATATCGCTCTTCCCAATGCAAAAAATTTGAAGACCACAAAAGAACATGAACTGCTTTTAGAATCTGATGTCTTCATCAACGTACCGATCCTGAAAAATCACGAAAGTACGCGTATCACCATTTCCATGAAAAACATGATGGGATGTGTATGGGATCGCCGGTTTTGGCATGGGAACGATGTGCATCAATGCATCGCCGATTTTGCCGGCTACCGGAAACCGGCGTTAAATGTTGTCGATGCGTATTATGTGATGAAGCAAAACGGCCCGCGCGGCGTTTCAACAAATGATGTTGTGTTGATGAAGTCTCAGTTACTCTCCACCGATATCGTTGCGATCGATACCGCAGCAACAAAATTATTCGGCGAAAATCCCGCCGACGTCCGGCATATTCATATAGCCGCCGAGAACAAAGTCGGCAGAATGGATATCGAAAACCTGAACATCAAACGTATTTCGGTGTAAGGTGTCGATGTGCATTGGTTGAAACGCGTTCGCATTCTTGCGTCGCTGATATTTTTTCTTTTGACTTGCAGTTTATTCTTGGATATTTGGTACGTCGTTCCCTCTGCGTGGAGCATGGGCTTCACCGGCATACAAGTGCTGCCTGCGTTGCTGCGCACATTGAAAATTTTCAGCGTCGTTTCGGTAGGGTTTATTTTTTCAGTGGCGCTGACTCTCTTGTTCGGCAGGGTGTACTGTTCCACAATTTGTCCGTTGGGGACATTTCAGGATTTCTTTATTCATCTTTCTCGAAAAATTGATCGAAGAAAAAAATCAAAATATCGAAAACCTCTAACGCTCATTCATTATTCCTTCTTTGCGGTAACGTTCATCTTGTTTGTAGCGGGCAGTCCGCTCTTACTGAATTTGTTTGAGCCATTCACCAACTTCGGGCGCGTTGCCTCCAATGTGTTTGGCTTTATCGCTATCGCATTAAACAATGGCGTATCGGTGCTGCTGGAACAATTCGGTATATTTTCCGTGTATCACATTCCCATGCTTAGATTTATGGCCGGTTCAATGCTTTTTGCGCTGGCATTTGCGGCATTCATAGGTTATTTGTCTTACACACAAGGCAGGTTGTTTTGTAATTTGTTGTGTCCGGCCGGGGCATTGTTAAGTTTCTTATCCCGATATTCAGCATTCAAAATTCGAATCGATGAACATGCTTGCAAATCTTGCAGAATGTGCGAGAACAAATGTAAAGCATCGTGTATCGAAACGGAAACGAAGACACTGGACTTCTCATCGTGCGTTGGCTGCTTCAATTGCTTTGATGCGTGCCCTACGTCGGGAATGAAGTATGAATTTTCATGGCGGTTTAAAAAAAATGTTTCCGTCGATGCAAGCAGAAGAAAATTTTTTGTTACGCTGTTTGTGCCGGCTGTTGGCATGAAAATGATTGCCGAATCACTTGAGAAAAAAAACGACTATCAAATAAATCGATCGCATCCTATTTCACCGCCGGGGTCGGTCAGTGTACAACGATTTTCCGATTTGTGCACCGCATGCCATTTGTGCGTCACCGCGTGTCCGACGCAAGTGCTCGCTCCGTCTTTCTTTGATTACGGGATGGCAGGCATGCTGCAGCCGAAGATGAATTACAATGCCAGCTACTGCAACTACGATTGCATTGAATGCAGCCATGTGTGCCCGACCGGCGCCTTGTTGCCGTTGGATATTGCCGAGAAAAAAGTAACACAACTTGGACGAGCGTCCTTTA
Source organism: Bacteroidota bacterium (assembly GCA_035541775.1). Taxonomy (GTDB): domain Bacteria; phylum Bacteroidota; class Ignavibacteria; order UBA10030; family UBA10030; genus DATKMP01. The sequence continues at coordinate 4,903 of DATKMP010000207.1, forward strand.
TTAAAAGCGATTGCATCGTTGTTACGAAAAAAGCAGATTGCGGCGCCTGTTCGGAACATTGCCCGACGAAAGCCGTTCACATGATTCCATACGAAGGCCTCTTTCTGCCGGAAGTGAATGATGATATGTGTATCGGATGCGGTGCATGCGAACATGCATGTCCGGTGAGGCCGAACAAGGCAATTTATGTTGTGGCAAATCCCGTTCATCTGAAGGCGAAAAAACCGCAAGAACAAAAACCGCAAAAAGTATTTGACAGCAATCAAGATTTTCCATTTTAATAAAAGAAGATTAGCAGTATATTACCTAAAAATTTTCTTGATCCATGAAAATTCATCGTTGATAAAATCTCATGGCAAGAAATAAAAGGGTATAAAAAAGAAAGATGAACGTATGGAAGTGAACACGGAAGGAAAAGGAGAAACTGTGCTTCTCGTTGAAGATGAAGAACAGTTGCTCGAACTGCTGGTGATGCTTCTTGAAGAAAATGGGTATTGTATCTTAACAGCTTCGGATGGGGAAGCCGCTGTCGAAACATTCCGCCAACATAGTCATGAAGTTGCCGTGGTGTTGTCTGATTTGGGCTTGCCAAAACTTGGAGGATGGGAAGCGTTTCTTCAAATGAAAACGATCAATCCTCGTGTGAAAGCAATTTTGGCAAGCGGCTATTTTGACCCTGAACTGAAACAAGAAATCATCAAATCGGGAGCGAAGTTGTTTGTTCAAAAGCCCTACCAGCCGTTAGAAGTGCTGATGAAAATTCGGCAGCTTATCGATTCTGCAGATTAAATCCTGTCTTTCTAAAGCGACGCTTTTTGCAATCGTTTGGAAATATCTCGAAGCGATGTCCAGCTTTCCATCAACTCCGGCAGGTATTCTGATGAAGTGATGAAGGTCCAGATGTATGCAACGATAGAATAAATATTGCCGGTGGTAAAGTCATCAAGATCGATGGCGATAAACAACACGACTAAAAAAATAGCCAGCAAGGTCATTCGCATAATTCCAAAATTAAACGCGCCCCAATTGGCAATCTTTTGTTTAATAACCGACGTGGAATTATAATACGTTCGTATCGATTCCGGGTCCTGTGTCGAAAAAACATCGTAAGTACTTTCGAGCGTATCGTGCAGTGTCGTTTGCAGGGTGCTGACGTGACGGTTATAAAAACGATTCATCAAGATCAAGGGAAGAATAATAGTCAGGCAAGTGATGGAGATGCGCCAATCAAATGCTGCAAGCGCGATCACTGCGCCGCTGATTTCAATCGCTTGCTCAATAATTTCGGGAACACGATATTGAAAAAATGTTACATATTGTTCCGACAGTTGTGCAAGGGCTGCCGTTTTTGACGAACGAAGGTTCTTTTCTTTTGCCGCCGATGAAATTTCAAACGCGAGCTGGGAAAATAAAGCGAGAAATATTTTTTCATCGACCACCCGCCGAATAACGCCAGTACCGGAATTGATGAGAAAAACTCCGATCCATAAGCCAAGAGGGAGAAAGATATCCGAAAAATTTGAAGCGTCACCCCGCGCTTGATCGATCAACGCGTCGATGGCTTTGCCGAATACGGCAGGTTCGATAATCCAAGCAACGTGTTCCAGCACGACCAATCCGATTGCAAGAGCAATTCCCTTGCGAAATCGTTTTAGGAGATCGATCAGTTGCATCGACTTAGCACCTTACGCGGAATGAAAAATATTGCATGCAGTGATTACGATTTGCGTTTCTTGGGTACTGCCGCTACTTTGATCGTCTTAATTTCGAATGGTTTGAATTTAAGCGGAAGTTTAGATTTTTTAACGCTGTAATCTTTTATGCCGTTTTCTAAAAGATCGCACTCCGTTGCGCGTTTTGCATCAAAACCAAATTCCAAGACTGTTTCGGTCGTTGTGCCGTGGGATTCGTACATACGTAAAACGATTTCATGTCCCTCTTCAGCTTTTTTGACTGAACTTATGATAATATTATTTTTTGAACTCACGGCCAAGCTTGGCATAGGCATATTCATGGCATGGGGCTTCGCTAAAAGAGCATTATTAAATTCATGCGCATGGTGTTGTATATTTCCATCTGCCCAAGTCCCTGGGTGTGGATAGAGGGCATACGAAAACGAGTGATCGCCCAAATCGATGGTCGTGCTATCCGCTTTGGATGGATCGTTGGGGTTGGGTGCGTGTGGCGAGCGAAGAAGCGTTAACCGCAGCACATTATCTTTTACGTCGTATCCGTATTTACAATCATTCAAAAGACTGACGCCGCATTTTGCATCCGAAACATCTGCCCATTGTTGAGCCGGCACTTCAAACTTTGCGCGTTCGAGCGGATCCGATGATTTAGTAGGCCGTTGAATAACGCCGAACGGAATTTCATACGAAGCAAACCGCGCTTTAACGTTGAGCGGGAAGGCGACCTTCAACAAGGTCTGTCGCTCTCTCCATTTTACATGTGTCCGGAAATCAATCCGCGGCGATTGGTGATAGAAATGTATATGTTGGCTCAAAGCCGATCCATTATCGGTTTTAAAATCTAACCGAACAGTTGCGCGTAATGGTCCTGCTTCTTCGATGCGCATTTGTTTAAAGTGCCAAAGATCGAGTTTTAATTTGTCCACTTCGCTGGTGATGTTCCATGCTTCCCAATCCCGCGGCGCATCGCGAAAGGTCTGAAAAACATTGCCGTGTTTCCCTTTTTCGATAAGATCGCGTTTCAAGTGCCGGGCAAATAAGGAAACGATGGTTCCTTTCTGGTCGAATCGAATTTTATAAAATGGCGTTTCAATATGATGTTGTGTTATCTTCCACGCAACGCTGACGGGGCGTAATTTTTCAGCGGAAGTTACGGTGAGAGTTTTTGTTCCGAAAGCCGGTATCTTTTCAAGATAACAGAGCAATCGCTGTTCTTCGTCGGATTGATTAATACATTGATACTCGACAGCGTTTCCCGTTTCATCGGTAATCGCAACATGTTTTGCAAATGCCGGTACCGATATTTCGATATATTCACTCCGCACCCAGCCCAGCGTGTTGAACACTACGCATGAAAATTCTTTAGAGCTTTTCTTGACGGCGGTTGCAATGCCGGCGAGCGCGGTCATAATCAGCGTGCTCGTTGTTTTCCGAATCGCTTCGTGGTCTGTTGCGGCATCTTCATAAACGGCGGGAATGGATGTGCCTGCTATAATATGGTGAAATTGGTTGAGCAATAACCGTTTCCACGCCGCCGCGAGTTCATGCTGCGGATATTTTCGAGCAGCAGTGTTGTTGCCATAGAGCATTGCCATAGCATTGAATAACTCTGCGTTGTGAAGAAGCGTCTCGCATTCTCGATTGTCTTTCTTGATTTTTGCATGCGTTGTGTACGTTCCGCGATGGTTTTCAAGATAGAGTTCATTGTTCCATGTCGGAACCTCTGCCGCTTGTTGTTCAAGCTGTTGGAAAAATTCTTGAACAGTCGATAGTTTCGAAGACGGAAGACCGGTGATCGTTTTTAAGACGGAGGCGTATTCCAATTGCTCTTTTGTGATTCTGCTGCTCCCGGCATTGCCGCCGTACGTTTGAAGATTGAATGGCGCGGGCGTCTCTTCCGGCTCGGGCGATGCATGCTTTTGAAGATGGGCCGGCGAAATTGTACCCTCTAATCCGACAGGCGATTGATGCGTCAATATTTTTGTTCCATCAATGCCTTGCCACCAAAACGTTGTGTACGGAAATTTGTTCGTATCATTTTCTAAAAACTTAGACGTATAAAAATAATCGATGCCCGACTTTTTAAAAATTTGCGGAAGCGACCAGACAAAGCCGCATGAATCCGGCAACCAAGCCACGTTGGTAGTTATGCCGAACTCGTTTTTAAAAAAGTTCTTCCCAAATAAAATTTGTCGTACAACCGATTCTCCATTGGGCAAATTTCCGTCTGCTTCAACCCAAAGGGCGCCGAGGGGTTCCCACCGTCCTTCGGCAATGCGTTGGTGAATAAGTTTATAAAGTTCGGGGTAGTGCTGCTTCGTCAGTTCGTACAGATACGGCTGGCTTTGAGCAAATTTGAATCCGGGAAACTCTTCCAGCAATCGCAAGGTCGTGGCAAATATTTTTCCGCTTTTGCGTACTGTGTCTTTGAGCGTCCACAACCACGCAGTGTCGATATGGGTGTACCCGATGAGATGCACCATACCGGCGACTGCTGTTTGGGATTCTGTTTCCAGAGTAGTTAACAAAAAACTATATGCGCGTTTGATTGCGTTGGGATATTCTTCGCTGCCCGGGCGAAAATATTTTAGATAGATCAGCGTGCGCCGGATCAATTCATGAATTTCTTTTTCTTCCTGCGTACCGTCGAACAATGTTTCTAATTTTTGTAAAATAAGTAAGGCGTTGTATAATCGGCGTGCTGTGGCATCCAATTCCGCTAATTCGGCGGATTCAAACAACGAACGGTCCTGTTTTTTGCCGCTGAAGACATCGAGTGCGAGCACAAATTTTTCGCTGGCCTTTGCTTTCTCCGTCAATAAAATTTCATTGTGGTGTTGCTCGATGCCGGCATATGGCTTTCCGTTCACATATAATAATCCGTCTTGAAAATTTAAAAGTAACACGACGGACTTTCCGGTAAATGATTCGGGAACGGTAATCGTTTTTCGAACCCAAAATACCTTATCGCTTTTTTCCAATTGAACGGGAAATGGAATTGGCGTCCACGTTTTATCATGGTAGGTCGTTGCTGCCGATTCCGGGTGGTTGCCTTCTTTGATGCGCCAATCAGAAAGAGCAAGATGCTGCGGGTAAATTGCATTTTTAACAAAAGGTAAAATTTGTTCTAAGAGATCTAGTGCCATAGCGTTTTCTCAATCATGGGACAAATTAGATGGCTGAAAATAGAAATTCTTAACGAAAGGAGCAACAAAAAAATTGTACGAAATGAAAATAAATAAAAATTGATGACAGTTACCTTCCCAGATTTATGCTCAAACTATTGTATGTAGCCTTAACGGGATTCGAACCCGTATTTCGACCTTGAGAGGGTCACGTCCTAAACCCTTAGACGATAAGGCCATTACAGCTTGTAACGTACTGTGCTTCGAGCGTAAATGCCCGAAATTGTATCAATTTTCAATGATTGGCTGCCCCGCCAGGAATCGAACCTGGACTCTTCTGATCCAGAGTCAGACGTGTTGCCAATTACACCACAGGGCAATATAACTTTTTCAATATACGAAAACTGGGAATGGGAGGCAATAGGATAATTATTTTTTTAGAAATACGTAACCTACAGCAGCCGGCTGATAATGTTGTAATATATCGTTTGCCCGAACACATCTTGGATGCTGTTGACCACCACGCCGCCATCGTTCATGGTCATCCCTGCGTCAGGATGCGTATGGTGGAACGCATCCATACAGGTACATTCAAGGTTGTGCAGTTGTCGCTCGAATTGGTGTTGCGCAGCTCGATGTTCTACAAACTCATCCAGGCCTTTTGCGCGAGCTTTAGCGGTCAGTTCCATCAGCCAGCCGTTCTTATACGAATCGCTGTCCAATAATCCCGACTGCATTGTGAGTAAAGGATTATACGATGTAATGGTTGCATTGAGAGGAGAACGAACAGGAATGGTTCCAACGGTAGTAACCAACCAGCACACTGGGTCATTCTGCTTTACGATGGCAGGTACCGGCGCGAAGACAATGCTTAGAATTGGACGGAAAAAATCTGCCGCTGCATGGTCAATGCCGAGAACATACTTATTGCCGATCGGTTTTTTTTGAATCCAAAAATGATTCCGGTGGTACCCTCGGTCATCTGGCAACTGTTGCAGGAGGAGTCTTTCAAATTGTGATTTGACGAGATGGGTGAACAAATCTTTGGTTGTTGCGGAGTTTGCCGATGAAGGATGAGGAGAAGAAAAATAAATTTCGCTTGTTTCAGGAGCGTGATGGATTGTTCGTTGCTTGTGAAACTTGCACGACTCGCATTCCAGTTCTCGATCACAAAGTTTGAATTCGACAACGCCGGCATCCATCCACACGCAGCGTAATTCGCCTTCAGGGACAATGGTATATGGATTCGTTGTGTTCATGGCAAAATTCTTTTTCTCCAACTGCGTTCGTCTTTGCACGTTATCTTAAAAAAATCATCGTAAGTCATCCTCAGTTTGTCGAAGCATGGACACGTTGAAGGATAGCGTGACCTCAGATTATTGTGCGTTCAAAAATTCTTTTTGAAATTCCTGCCATGCAGTATCTGCACAATGTTCCAATGCGCCGGAAAGCGGAACACCGCCATCCAGCATCGTGACGCCTACCGGAGCAAGTGTTCCGGTCTGAGTTTGTACTTTGATGAAATCACGAAAGCGCGCAATTTCTTTCTTGAGCCAGTTTGCGGCGTCTTCTGCAATCGTGAGTAATTTTATTTCCGAAGAAATATTGTTCGGTGCGATCAACGTAATCCAGCCGCCGATATATGGATCGGTATTGAGCAGCTGCGGCTCGGCAAGGACGCGCTGATTTGTTTTAATAATCTTGCCGGAAACCGGCGCAGCAATCGTTAACGTTTGCGTTCCGTGATACACTGTGGCGATGGGTTCACCGCGTTTTACTTCTGTGCCGGGTGAAACAACGTTAATGTGTTCTACTCTGCCGATCACTTTTTGCGCGAAGTCATCGATACCGATGCGTGCTTCGCCGGAAAATACCATCTCTAACCATGTGTGTGTGTTACTTATGAAATACCCTTTGGGAATTGCAAATTGCTCTGCTGTTGCAACAGTGGCATTTTGTTGAACGGTGCGTTTGCGAAAAAATTCAATCCCGAGAACAAGAAGGATTGTAACGACAACGAGAATAGCAACCATGATGACTCTCCTTGAAATAAACTTTTTTATGTAATGTCATTTTTCATTTCTGCCATATTGTATTCCAAGTTATGTGCCACGATGTTTTCGATAGAAAAGGTGGAAAGGAGCAAGAATTACGAAAAAATAGCCGTTCAAATTTGATAATCCCAATGAGTACGGTGATTATCCCAACAAGCGCGTTGAATGTTGCAACGAGAGTGCATGATTGTTGGAAGGGCAGAAAGGCGTATTCACTCTGCTGCCGAAGCCATCGTCGGCAGCAAAGCGAACAATTCTAAATTTACCGGCTTGATTTTTTCTTTTTGCTGCCGCTGTTTTTGATGGCGTAATACAAAATTGCCTTTTGAGAATGCAGGCGGTTTTCTGCTTCATCAAACACAACCGACTGCGGCGAATCGATAACGTCGGCTGTAACTTCTTCGCCGCGATGTGCCGGCAGGCAGTGCATAAAGATGGCGGTCGGCTTTGCGCGTTTCATCAACTCCGCATTGATCTGATATGCGCGGAACGCCTGCATTTTTGTTTCGCGTTCGGCTTCCTGTCCCATACTGATCCACACATCCGTATAAAGAACGTCGGCATTTGTTGCGCCAGCGACAGGATCGTGTGTAAGCTCGATGATTGCACCGGTTTTTTCAGCTTCGACCTGTGCGGTAACAAGAACCTGTGTGTCCGGTTTGTGTGTCGGCGGTGTAACGGCGGTAAAGTTCATTCCGAGTTTTGCGGCGAGCAACATGAGCGAATGGCAGACATTGTTTCCGTCGCCAATCCAGACAAACTTTCTTCCTTTAAAAGTTTTCAGATGTTCTTGAATTGTCATAAAATCGCCGATTGCCTGACAAGGATGTTCATGATCTGTCAAAGCGTTGATGACGCAGTGAGAACCGTACTGCGCAAGCTCCACAACGTTTTGCTGTGCGTAGGTTCGGATCACGACGGCATCCACCCAGCGTTCAAGATTTTTTGCAACATCGTAAATCGTTTCGCGCTTGCCGAGACTGATGTCTGCATTGGTAAGGTAGGTCGTGTTCATTCCCATTTGTTTGGCGCCGATCTCGAAGGTGACGTGCGTGCGCAACGATTGTTTTTCAAAAATCAATGCAACCGATTTTCCGGCAAGGGCTTTGGCAAACTTTTTCGGGTTGGCTTTCATCTGCCGGGAAATCTTTAACACTTCCAGCAATTCTTTGGTGGTCCAATCGGTGACGCTTAAAAAATCTTTCTTCATCAATAGCTCTCCTTCGAGTTATGTCAATCTGTGGTTCTTTAAAAATGTTTGCAGGATGTCATGCAAATCGGGTTTCGCAATTTCATCCAGTTCATATCGCACACGCGTGGACGGTTTATTGATGGTGATGATGCGGCGCAAGTCGATCGGCGTACCGATAACGACTGAATCGCACTCAACACGATTAATGGTGGTTTCCAGATCTTTGATCTGTTTGCCGCCGTAGCCCATCGCAGGCAGTAATATACCAATGTGCGGATATTTTTTGAAAGTTTCAGCAAGAGAATTGACAACCCACGGCCGCGGATCGATAATTTCTTTTGCGCCGAACATGCGCGCAGCAACGACACCCGCGCCGTACGTCATTTCGCCGTGCGTCAGTGTCGGGCCGTCTTCTACCACCAGCACGCGCTTATTGCGGATAACCGATTCGTCTTCCACCGTAATCGGTGAAGCGGCTTCGATGATTGTTGCCTTCGGATTGACGGCGGCAATGTTTTTTCGAACCGTGTCAATGTTCTCACGCGCTGCTGTTTCTACTTTATTGATGATCACGACATTCGCGAGATGTAAATTGACGGCTCCGGGGTAATACGAAATTTCATGCCCCGGGCGATGCGGATCGGCAACAAGAATGGTAAGGTCGGGCTGATAGAAGGACATGTCATTATTGCCGCCGTCCCAGACAATCACATCGGCTTCTTGCTCTGCCTGCCGCAGAATCGTTTCGTAATCCACTCCGGCATAAATAATCGTGCCGTTCACGATGTGCGGTTCGTATTCTTCCATTTCTTCAACCGTGCATTCGTATGTTTTTAAATCTTCCAACGAAGAATAGCGCTGCACTTTTTGTTTCACCAAATCGCCGTACGGCATCGGATGCCGGATAGCAACGACCCGTTTTCCCGCTGCCCGCAAAATATTACACACCTTGCGCGAGGTTTGGCTTTTGCCGGAGCCGGTTCGCACGGCGACAACGGCGATCACCGGAACTTTGCTTTTCAGCATGGTGCGCTGTGCACCCTGAACTTTAAAATCCGCGCCCGCTGCCATCACCATCGCAGCTTTGCTCATCACATAATTAAACGGCACATCACTGTAGGCGAAGATCACTTCGTCGGCATGCAGTTCTTTGATCAAGCGCTGCAATTCCGATTCAGGGAAAATGGGAATGCCATCGGGATATAAAGTGCCGGCAAGTTCTTTCGGATACTTGCGCCCTTCGATGTTGGGAATTTGTGTTGCAGTGAATGCGACGACTTCATATCGGTCGTCAGCGCGGAAGACGGTATTGAAATTGTGGAAGTCCCGTCCCGCGGCGCCCATGATAATAACTCTGGTCCGTCTCATTGGAACTCCTTGAAACTAGTTTGTCGATCTGCCGCCGCTGCTCTTGATGGCATCAGCCGGGCAGTTTCCAAAGCGTGGTGCTTTGAATCATCAATATACGTGGCGCTAATATCGCAAAGGAAATTTGAGAAGTCAATGACTCACGCGATATTCTGCGTCTAAAAAATGAAAAAAGAATTACCTTGATTACGGTGCAAGCAATGATTATATTAATATACATAATGATCGCGGGGTGGAGCAATTGGTAGCTCGTCGGGCTCATAACCCGAAGGTTGTAGGTTCAAGTCCTACCCCCGCTACAAGAATAAAAAATCCCAGCTTGTCTGGGATTTTTTATTTTCTCTATTTTCCATCGGATTGGCTTTTTGTTTTCATGAATCGACTTTGATAAACTGCAAGCAATTTCGAAATATTTTCCGCATATTCCTTTGGATTCTAATCAGTAAGTGTTGAAGTCATAAAACAAACGATGAAAAATAAAATGGATATGCCATCGATGTCCCGCCTGAAAAAAAGGATTTTTTATGCAGCAGTGATTCTTCTTCCTGTCATTTTTTTAGTTTTCCTTGAATGCATGCTGCGTTGGTTTCACTACGGTGCGGATATTTCTCTGTTTGGGCGTCAAGAAATTTACGGGAAAACATACTATGTCATGAATCCCGATGTAAAATACCGATATTTTGGATCGATGCCGTTCTCGCCGTCAACCTCCGTTCATTATTTTCTCGTGCCGAAGCCGCAGGGTGTGTACCGTATTTTTTGTTTAGGAGGTTCGACGACTGCGGGATACCCGTATTATTTTAATTCTGCCTTTCCATCGTTTCTTGCCCAACGATTGCAAACTCTGTTTCCGGAAAAAAGTATCGAAGTCATAAATCTCGGCATGACGGCGACCAATAGCTTTACCACATTGGATTTTGCGCAAGACATTATGGAATGCCATCCGGATCTCATCATTGTGTATGACGGGCACAATGAATTCTACGGCGCGCTCGGCGTTGCTTCGAATCAAACTTCCGGCTCTCTGCGATTTCTTACCCGGCTTCGCCTTCGGTTGATTCATATAAAAACATTTCAGTTACTGCAAAATACAATTTTTAAAATCAGCGCTTTGTTTAGCAAATCGGAGAAACCGACCGCGGCAACCGTGATGGAAAAAATGTCGTACGGGCAGTACATTCCTTTTGGAAATCGTACCTATTATGCCGCCTATTCAATTTTTCAAGATAATCTCAACGATCTCAAAAATCTTTGCCGTGCGAATGGAGTTCCGCTTATTCTCGGAACGCAAGTTTCTAATATTGTGGATCAAGCGCCGTTCATTTCGGAAAACGCGAAAGATATGTCGCAGCAGCAGCGAACAATATTTCAGCAATATGATAAGAGAGGGTTGGAATGCCAAACGCATGGAAGAATCGATTCGGCAATTTCTTTTTTCAACTCGGCGCTTCATTTGGATTCTCTCTATGCGGATGTCCATTATCGCCTTGCACAATGTTATGCTTTGTCTGGAAACAAACAAAAAGCGCTGCAGCAGTATATGCTTGCGCGTGATGATGACGAATTGCGATTTCGAACGGATAGTAAATTCAATCGGCTCATTCAATCGATGGACGATCGGCAATATTGTTTTGTCGCGGATATTGAACAGGCGTTCAAGTCGTTCTCACAGGATTCGCTCATTGGCCATTCATTGATAACGGAACACCTGCATCCGAATCTTCGCGGTAATTTTATCATTGCGCAATGTTACGCACAAGTGATGCGTAAAAATAATTTGCTTGCAACCGAACAAGAATGGAAAACAGCCGACTCATTCGATGACAACACACTATGGCAAAATCGTTGTGCAACAGAGCTTGATGAACGCATGGGCATTCAATCGGTGAACGTGGTAACATCCGGTTGGCCGTTCAAACCGCATGCTCCGACGCTTGAATATATTGCTCCGACGGATACGCTCGAACAAATTGCTCAAGCATTGGCAACGGCAAAAATTGGTTGGATGGATGCGCACATGCGAATGATCGATTTCTATCGACAGCGCAATGATTGGCGCAGTATGGAGAAAGAATATAAAACGCTGATCACGATGTATCCCTATGTCCTCGATTTCTACATGCAGCTTGCCAAAACTGATTTTGAAAACCGACGCCTTGATGACATGAAAACTGTTCTACAGAGTTCTCTTCTTATTTATCCGACTTTGTCCGCGTACCAAGCGTTAGGAAATATTATGCTGGAACAGGGCGATCCAGTCAGCGCATCGAAATATTTTGAAAAGACGGACGACTTTATGCAGTCTCCTGATGAACGCTTACAGAATTCTTACGCGTTGAGTGTTGCGTATGTGCGGACGGGAGATTTTCAGAAAGCGCAAAATCGCCTTCTGCAATTATTAAATGAGAATCCGCGCTATGAACCTGCCCGACAATTATTAGCAACATTGAATAAACACATGGGAAACGCCCTGCAACAAAACATCGATTTTTTTCAATCGCATTAGCGACGATTTTCTTTTATTGTTTCGGCCCTTGCATTATTCTTTGATGCTTGATGAACTTGTTATTAGAATAATGCGTAGATGAATGGCGCAAGCGCAGATCCTTCCGTTAATACAATCAAAACGCCCATCAACAGTAAAATGACGATAAGCGGGCCCAGCCACCATTTTTTCTCCATACGCATAAATGCCCAAAACTCTTTTAAGAGCGTGAACATCGATTTTAATTTTTTAAAAAATTTCGGCATGCCTGAACCCTTCAATTATTTTTTTAATCAAGCGTGAATGTGTCGCTGATCTGCATTGTATATCCTGATTCTTGAATCTTCCGTTTGTCCAATATGAAGCTGCCGAGAATCAGAAAATCCATTTCCGTTCTAAAAAAACATTTAATAGCGTCGAGCGGCGAACACACGATCGGTTCGCCGCGGACATTGAACGATGTATTGATCACCACGGGGCAGCCGGTCAGTTTTTCGAATTCAGCTATGAGGTCGTAAAACAACGGATGGTCTTCGCGCGCAATGGTTTGTAGCCGAGCCGAGCCATCGACATGCGTTACTGCCGGAATAGTCCTTCGATCAGTCCTTACTTGAGCGACAAACAACATATACGGACTTGGCTGATCGAATTCGAAATACTCTCTTGTTCGTTCGAGCAGTACTGTGGGTGCAAACGGACGAAAACTTTCACGGAATTTTATTTTCAGATTCACACGCGAATAATTTTCTGGATTCCGTGCATCGGCCAAAATGCTGCGTGCGCCTAACGACCGCGGACCAAATTCCATGCGCCCTTGAAACCATCCGACAACCTGCTGGTCGGCGATCAACCGGGCTGTTCGTTGTAGCAGTGCTTCAGTACCGAGTCGTTCAACATTCAAATTCAATTGTTTGAGTACCTGCTCAATAGCGTTGTCGGAATATTCCGGGCCAAGAAAATTATGTTTCCACGTAAACGTGCGTTCATTTTGCAGCAACATATTATGAATATAAAATGCAGCGCCGACCGCGCCGCCCGCATCGCCTGCGGCAGGTTGAATAAACAGGTTTTGAAATCCTGACGACGCAAGCACTTTGCTGTTGGAAACGCAATTGAGCGCAACGCCGCCTGCGAGGCATAAATTTTTACTGCCGGTTTTTTTGTGAAGAGCCGTTGTCATGCGCAGCATCATTTCATCGGTCACGACCTGAATCGAAGCGGCGACATCTTTATGAAATTGCGTCAATGCCGATTCAGGCATGCGAGGCGGTGCACCGAAGAGTTTATGAAAATGGCGATTGGTCATCGTGAGGCCGTAATCGTACGCAAAATATTTCATGTTCAATCGAAAACTTCCGTCGTCTTTCAACGAAACAAGTTCCCGCAAGATTAAATCTGCAAAGATCGGCCTGCCGTACGGCGCAAGTCCCATCACTTTGTATTCGGCGCTGTTCACGCGAAATCCGAGATAGTACGTGAACGCTGAATATAAAAGGCCGAGCGAATGAGGGAAGCGAATGCTTTGCGTCAGCATCAGCATTTTATCGATTCCGATTCCTTGCGTCGTGGTTTCCCATTCGCCGACACCGTCGGCAGTCAAAATTGCTGCTTCCGAAAACGGAGAAACAAAAAAGGCGCTTGCCGCATGCGAAAGATGATGTTCGACAAACAAAAGTTTTGCAGTATCGCCAAGTTCCTCTCGAATTTTTTGCGGAATCCAGAGCTTTTCTTTCAGCCAGACCGGCATGGCTTTTAAAAACGAAGGCAAGCTTCGCGGAAACGTCTCTACGTACGTGGTAAGAATCCGTTCAAATTTGGCGAATGGTTTGTCGTAAAATCCAATATACTCAAGGTCATGCGCTTGAAGGTTGCCTGCTTGCAAACAGTAGCGAAGAGCGTTCACCGGAAACCCCTGGTCATGTTTTTTGCGTGTGAATCGTTCTTCCTGAGCAGCGGCGACCAAGATGCCGTCTTTAATAAGAGCGACAGCTGAATCGTGGTAGTAACAAGAAATGCCCAGGATATTCATAGGAGATCAAATTAGAATTGATACTTGCATCGGTCGAGTGTTTGATCGCCCGCGTTGTTGTTGTGCCAGTACGATCGCTGCGCAGGATTCATTTTTTTTTGTAAAAGATCTTTTCGGAACAATCGAACGATCAATGCCATCATGCCGATGAAGGTCAGATAGACCAGAGAAAGTAAAATCATCGTGTTCACCTTGCCAAGCAAACGTGCAAACGATAACCAAATTGTTTTAATCCTGACGATGAAATTCTTCATTGCGCTTTGCCGTTTTTTTGTGTACAAACTTCTTTTCGTAAGAAGCATGATAAAAAATTATGGGAATTCGGCATCAATGTCAAGATAAAA
>DATKMP010000208.1:0-6888 GCA_035541775.1 Bacteroidota bacterium
AATTATTCTTGCATGATCTTATGCACTCCTTGGAACGAGCAGCACAGCAGCTCGGACAAAAAATTATTCCCGCCGCTCCTTTTCGATCTTTCGACGAAAGCGCTATCGGGGCTTTGTGCGGTATTTATCCGACTCAGATACACAGCATGGCGCCGGAATATTTTTCCAACACGCTTTCGCAGCTTCATGCATCCTTCGTCGATGAAAAAGGATTTTATCATCCGATCATTCATTCGGGCTACAACGCTTACTTAACGCTGCATATCGCACATTCGTATCTTGTTTTGGGTCACGTACAAAAAGCATGGGATGTTGCTGAAACCATTTTCCGGCATTGTGGCTCGCCGTATTCTCTGCCGGAAGCCATTCACCCGCTGACCGGCGGAGGCGCGATGGGCGATGGGCATCACGGCTGGGCGGGGGCGGAAATTATTTTATTCCTTTTAGATACAATAACACATGAGGATGAACGTTCGATTCATTTCTTCGACCGGTTGCCGAAAACATTCTGGGAACAACGAAAGCCCTTCACCATAAAAAATCTTTCTACCAGCATCGGCGCACTGAATATTCATTGTGAATTCGCCTCCGAAAAAATTCTCTGGTGCACCGTCGAACGGCTCACAGAACAAAAACACCGGGAAAAAGAATTGATGTTTCACTTGCCGTTCACGATACAGCGGGCTGTCGCTTCAGCGACGCAGCAGTTGATTGAAATAATTCATGGCGATCAATCGACCCGACTACGCTGTCGTCCCGGAAACTTTACGATAAAGATAGAATTGTAAAGCGCGATGGCGTTCCTTCAAAATATTCAGGCAAGAAGCAACGATAATTTTTTGCCGAAGGTTTCCTCAAATAATTCTTTCTTTCGTTCCACACCCCACATTTCCATTTCCAAATTCGCTTTTGCTGTTCGGTGAATGCGAAGTGCGATCGTTTTTCCTTTTTCCGTCGTGCGCACCGCCTTGACCAATGAACGATGGGAACGATCCAGGCCGTCGGCAACGCGGAGAATGGCGGCAAGTTTTGTGACGGTCTGCTGTTCATCGTTCGAAAGCTGGCGAAACCCTTCGTGTTTCAGTTTGGGATGACTCTTGCGGTGATACCGCGCGATATTCGCAATAATTTCTTTTTCTCGTTCGGTAAAGCCGAGCAGTTCGGAGTTGCGGATTAAATAATAGGAATGCCGGTGATGCTGTGCATGAGAAATAAACAATCCGACTTCATGCAGCAATGCAGCCGCTTCGAGAAATTCCCGTTCTTCTTCGCCGCAGCCATGCATTTTTTTTGTTTGATCGAAAATTTGTAGCGCCAGCGACGCGACGTGTTTTGCATGATTCGCTTCATACTGAAAATTTTCCGCAATGTGATTGACACTGCTGCTGCGGATATTGTGCAAATGATCGACACGCCGATTGCGGTGCATCTTTTCGATGCTGTCGAGAATAATTCCTTCCCGCAGCGCATATTCGGAAACCGTCATCTGTTGAAGATGCAGTTCGCGAAATATTTCTTCGAGAATAATTGCACCCGCAACAATAATATCGGCACGCGCAGCATCCATCCCTTCAATGCTGGAACGCATCCGGGCTGTCGGCGCATCAAGAATGAGGGAAACCGCATCACTTAATTCCGATTTATAGAAAATAAAATTGTTCAGCGACAGTTCCGTTTCTTCGCCGCGCTGCGCACGAATAATATTGGCAATGGTCGTGATCGTGCCGGAAGAACCGACGCACACCTCGAAGGAATGCTTGTGCAGTTCCCGTACAAGGGGCGCCAGCGAGCCGCGGACAAATGCGCGGCATTGCTCGATGGATTTATTTCGCAGCGATTCGTTTGAGAAAAATCGTTCGGTCAATCGCACGGCGCCGAGTTTCAAACTGCTGCTGAAAAGAATCGAGCGCTGTTTGCCGAGCAAAAATTCCGTGCTCCCGCCGCCAAGATCGATCAGCAAAATTCTTTTTTTGTACAACGGCAACACTTGCAGGACGCCGAGCTGAATCAACCGCGCTTCTTCTACGCCGGAAGCGATGTCGATGCGAATCCCCGTTTCATTTTTCACGCGCCGCAGAAATTCTTCTTGATTCAATGCTTCGCGCACAGCACTCGTCGCAATCGCACGAATTTCGGCATGGAATAAATCGGCAATCACGCGAAAATGTTTCAATGCTTCCACGCCGCGGCTTATCGCTGTCTCCGACAAATATTTCATATCCGTTGAACCGGAACCGAGCCGGACAATTTCTTTTTCTTTTCCCAGAATTTTAAATCGCCCTGTCGAGGGATGTACTTCGGCAATAATTAAGTGAAACGAATTCGTCCCGATATCGATGGCGGCAAGCCGTGTTGTTTTCTGTTTCATGGTTCCAGCACCGCAAGAATGCCCTGTTTTAATTCCCGGTTCACGTCTTCAAACTGGCGCGATGCATCGACATTTTGAAATTTAAATTCCCGCGTCATCTTATCAAATTCCGGCAAAATTCTTTTTTGGTACTCAACAAAACTATCGTAAAAGTCTTCGCCAAGATGCAAATCCATTCCCGATTCCCAGTAGTCCATTCCCTCGCCGGATTCTTCTTCCCAGTAATGTTTATGCAGCGTATTGCTGTTGATGACACGCGGAATCAAATCTTCAATTTTCACACGCATATAAAAAATTGCATCCGGTTCCAACGCGAAGCCGAACACTTTTCGAATCCATTGCCGGTCTGCCCCGCGCACCACGGAACGGGCAAACGCCGTGTAAATGTAACGGTCGGCAAGCACAATAAATCCCGATTGGAGCGCCGGAATAACTTCATGTTCCAAGCGGTCGGCAAAATCTGCCGCATACAATAAACTGAAGGTATTCACGTTCAACGTATGCCCTGATTTTGCTTCGTCGATGGCCTGGCCCATCAATGGCGAGCGCGTCCACCCGGTCGTTGTCACACCGTACCCTTTTACTTCCAACCATTTTTTTAATTCTTCAAGCTGTGTCGAACGCCCCACGCCGTCTGTCCCTTCGATGACAATCAACTTGCCTTTGACTTCGTTCAATTCTATATATGGAAGTCCGAGTCCGTAAAACATTTTTTTTCTACGCGACATAGACGTTTTCCTTTTTCTGTAAGAACGGCAGAGGTTTATAATCTTTTAATTTTTCTGCAATGATTTCTCGCAGCATTGACTGTTGTTTCTGAATCGGCAATGTGGCATCGATCACCATCAATCCAAATTCAACCGCGATCCTATCATACTCTTCTAATATTTTCGATTGAAAGAGGCGAAAACTTTCTTTGGGATCTTCGCTCAATCCCAAATCCATTCCTGCTTCATGAAATTTCAATTCCACGCGCCCGTTGAGAATTCGTTGAAGCGAGACGTCGATCGGCACTTTAAAATAGAATCCGATATCCGGTTGGACAGCGAAGCCGTACAAATTGCGCACCCAATCCGGATGCACGCCGCGAACGACATCCCGTGCAAATGCCGTGTAGATATATCGATCTGCACAAACGATCATTCCCGCTTTCAACGGCGGAATGATGAGGTGCGCCAACCGGTCGGCAAAATCCGTCGCGTGCAAAACAGAAAACGTCGTCGGTGTGAGCAAATTTTTTTTCTTCCCATGCTTGATGGTTTCTTTCACCAATGCAGAAGAATTCCATTCTGTAAATAACACGCGGAATTTGGAATTCAGCAGCCACTTTTGCAGCAACTGCAACTGTGTTGATTTTCCGGAACCATCGATGCCTTCAACAATAATCAGCCGGCCCGGCAGCGGATGTCTTTGTTCGAATGTTCTTGCCATACTATGGAATTCTTTCTAATGACCTATGAGACGTAATTGTTTGGAAGTGAGAAGCCAGAGTAATGATCCATGACGCTGCGAGGAAATCGTCGGCACCTCAATGCAGCACAACGCTCCTTTTTTCAGATGCAGAATTGTCGATGTCGTCCCGAGCAGCGAAACGATCAGCGACGAGATGTCTTGCTCGTGGCCGACGAGCATGATGCTTTGCAACTTTTTATATTTTGCGAGATACGAAAGTAAATTTTTGGTGGAGTTGCCCGGCGTAAGCTCGCGGCAGACTTGCAGTTTGCTTTCTGCCCCAAGCGCTTTCGCAGCAATTTTTGCCGACTGCGCTGAACGCGAAAGCGGACTGGTAAGAATGACATCGATCTCTTCTACCACGCGCGCGATGCCTTTTGCAGATTTCGACATTTTCTCGACTCCTTCTTCCGTCAATGGACGGTCATCGTTCGGATATGCAGCTTCGCCTTTTTGAACAGCGACAGCATGGCGCAGAAGATAAATCAGCATATAATTCTCTCATTGAAGATAGTGAGTGATCAACGTTCGGTGATGGTATTCCAAGATTGCGGACGTTTTAAAAACGGACTGATTCCTTGCATCGATAAAAATCCGTACCCGAGTGCAATAAAACCTAACGAGACGATTCGTTTTAAAATGACGAATCCCGCAAGCAGCGTTCCGCCCACCGGAATTCCTAACGCCGCAAATAGCGCAACGTAACCTGCTTCTTTTGCACCGGCTCCGGCAGGAAGAAAAAATACGCCGAGTTTCACGAGCGATAGCCATGCTTCCATCAACAATGCTTCCACTGTGCCGATAGAAAAGCCAAGCACATGGGCAACAAGCAGCGTTTCGAATGCTTCAACCGCCCAGAACACGCAATACAAAAGTACCATTGCTGCAACAGACAGTGCGGGTTCCTTGCCCATCAGCCGGAACTGCCGATCCGTTTCGATAAAGGCATGATATTGCCGTTTCAACCATCGGCGAAGCGCCGGCAGAGGAATTCGATACAGCCATTTCCAGAACATCCGCGCAAGTTCGCCGCGCAAGAACGCCCAGATGGAAAAAACAAGCAACAGGCCGATGCTGAGCGATGCAGCAATTCCAAAGGCCATCGAACTGATTTGAAGATACGAGGCAACGGCATGCGATTGAATCACAATCAATCCGATTCCACTCACCACAAGAACATACAGCACTTGTGTAATTCCAAGAAGCCAGTGGCGTACAACAAGTCCGGCAATAACATCCGACGGCACAATGCGAAAACGTTTATGAAGCCATGCCACCTTTAAAGGATCGGCAAGTGCAAATCCGCCCGGCACCGACAACAGCACAGCTTCCGCTCCGGCATGAGCAGCAAACAGGGATGCAAAGGAAATTTGTATTCGCCGGAGAAGAAATTGTTTCCAGATCAGCGTATCGATCAACATTCCCGCTAAAAAAGGAACAGGAAGAAGAACGAACGCCCAATCAAATTGAAAATGCATGAGAGTTATCTGCTGGAAAGTATTCACAATTATTTCTGCGCCAATATAAGTTTTACAACTGTGCGTACAAAATACACAGCATATATTATCTGATGGTTAAGCAGAGATTAAGAAGATGCGAAGAAAAACTGCGGAAGGAACAAACTACATTTGTACGATCCCGTCCTTGACGGTCGGCACGATGACCGCAGAATGTTACGCGGAAGTTCGAAGAAATTTCGTGGATCGTGAAAAGTATGGATGAAACGGAAAAATTTATCCGGCAACGTTACGGTGAAGATGAAGATCCGAAAGCCCGACGGAAGGTACAACCTGCACATTGACGGAAAACGGCAATGTTTCTTTGACTGCACGAATGAGTTCGTCGTTCTCGCCGACAATGAATGCTAACCCGAGCGGGTCGCACATTTGCAAGAGCGGCAGATCCAAAATACTGTCCGTCGCAACAACGGCAGGCAGAACACCATTTGTACTTTGGCGGTACAATGCTACTTTGCCTTCGCCCATCGGTACCGGTTGCTGCAAATCGCCTGTCAAACGGTCATTCTGAATAACAGATTTAATGCCCCACGCATTGGCAACAGGAATGCCGAACCATTCCGACGCAATAATTTTCACGGAGACATCGTTGCTCGCGGAGATGACGTACGTCGTAAAATCCAAAAAGCGAAGCAGCCGCACGAGTTCTTTCATCATCATATTCGGACGCGGAAGAGGAATACGTTCGCCGCCAAACTCCAGAGATTCTTCTTTCGAGCGCATAATTTTTCGCGTTGCTTCAATCACCGTATCGATAGAAATATATTCCAATGCCCGGACACTTTCTTCGTACGCGCGGCTGCGATCGATTTCTAACAGGAGACGATAAATATCCGGACTGATGGATAGCGGCACACCATCGGCAAACAATTGCGCATACACCGCTTCGCCGATATCGCCTTCAATCAACGTATTGTCTAAATCGAACACAGCAACTTTTTGCATCCGATCCATCGAAGCTTCTTCGTACCGGCGGTACATTTGCAGCACAAGTTCAGTAATCTCGATCGGTAATTTCATCTTTCACTCCACGGCACGCAGCGCGTATTCCGGCAAGTGCAACGGCTTACGAAACCGCTGCAAGTCCATCTTCACGGTCGATTCCTGATACGGGATCGGCAGTTGACACATGCGCATCGCACAAAAGCCATCGTTATGCTCCAGCACATTATATTTTAAAAAGTGTACCGGATCATCGCACACCGAACCGCCGCTGTTCGCGAAGAGAATTCCTTCGCGTTCGTATGTTTCATTGACGTGAATATGTCCATGTAAGACATACCGGATATTGAGATCATGAAAAATACGAATCAGTTTTCTTCGCTTGCGCAGGCGCATCGTGTTCGCTTCCACCTTCCTCCAAAAATCGCTTGTCACAACATCTTCTTTGACCAGTTCATGGAAATGGTGATGCAACAGAACGACGTTGACACGCTCTTGCTCACCCCCGGTATCGATTACGGTTTGAAGTGCGGTTGCCTGGGTTTCATCGATAGTACCATTTGTTCCGAGAATGTTGCGCCGAAGCGACCATGGAGGGATGGAATTTAA
>DATKMP010000209.1:0-7478 GCA_035541775.1 Bacteroidota bacterium
AATGCAACAATTGTAGTTACGCACTATCAGCGGCTGCTGGAATATATCGTTCCTGATGTTGTGCATGTGCTGGCGGACGGAAAAATTGTCAAGTCCGGAGGAAAAGAGCTTGCGCTGGAATTAGAAAAACGCGGGTATGATTGGCTTCGCGATAAAGTAGAACAGGAAGCGTAGGACGTTCCATGTCAGCAGTTGAAAAAAATATTCAGTGGTACCAAACGAAGTTTCAGGAATTCGAGCAAACCTTGAACGGCGAGAAATTGCTGCCGCTGCACAAAACACGGCAGGATGCGATCGAACAGTTTGCCGCTGCTGGATTCCCGACGACGAAACATGAGGAGTGGCGGTTTACCAATGTCACCGCACTAAGCAAAATTGAGTTTCAGCCGGTTCTGCGGTACGATCGCGAAGGAATAACACATGTCTATATCAAGGATGCATTATTGCCGGATGCTGTCCGCCTTGTGTTTGTCAACGGAATGTTTTCAAAAGAACTCTCCGATTTACATCTTCTTCCAAAAAACGTTGTTGTAGAAAATCTTGCGACTGCAAAGAAACAGAATCCAGAAACGATGGCACAGACGGTTGTCAGGAATGAAAAAGCAAACGAGAATGCGTTCAGAGCTCTGAATGCGGCATTGTGGCAGGACGGGGTGTTTATTTCGATTCCGAAAAACATTAAGCTGGAAACACCGATTCAAATTTTGCATGTCGCTTCTCAAAAAACTTCGCCGTTTATGGCGATGACAAAAAACATTATTCAAGTCGAAGAGCATGCCCAGGCGGTGGTATTTGAAACCTATCTTCACCGCACGGGCAATATTTATTGTACGAATGCCGTAACGGATATCGTTCTTGGGAGCGATGCACGGATTGACCATATCAAACTGCAAGCGGAAAGCATTCATGCCTATCACATAGCGCATACCATCGTTCATCAAGAAGCATCGAGCGTGTATCGATCGCATACCATTGCGCTCGGCAGTGCGATTGCGCGGAATACCATCACGGCATTGCTGGACAATGAACACGCAGAGTGTACGTTAAATGGATTAACGCTTGCTTCTACCAATCAACTCATCGATCATCATACCGCCATCGATCATCTTCATCCGCATTGCACCAGCCACGAGTTGTATAAATATGTTTTAGATGAAAAAGCGCACGGCGTGTTTAACGGAAAAGTCTATGTGCGAAAAGATGCGCAGAAAACCGATGCGAAGCAGACGAACAAAACGCTGCTGCTTTCCGATGAAGCGACGATCGATACCAAGCCGCAGCTTGAAATATTTGCGGACGATGTAAAGTGTACGCACGGTGCAGCGGTCGGGCAGTTAGATGCAGAACAAATATTTTATCTTCGTTCGCGCGGACTGGGAGAACAGGAAGCGCGCGAAGTGCTGACGTACGCATTTGCGGGCGATGTCGTGAACCGGATCGAGCACGAACCGATACGCCTGCTGGTCGAAGCAGCTGTGACAAAACAATTAAATCGAAAACAGAATGACTGAACTAGAATTTATCTTATCCAAAGAACAACGCGTAAAACCATTCGATGTCGAATCGGTACGGAAAGAGTTCCCCATCCTTTCTGCGCGCGTGCATGGAAAACCGCTGACGTATCTCGATAACGCGGCGACCACGCAAAAGCCGCAATCGGTTATTGATGCGGTGCAGCGGTATTACAAAGAAGAGAATTCCAATGTACACCGCGGCGTTCATTATTTGAGCGAACTTGCCACAAAAAAATATGAAGGCGCTCGCAGTAAAATTAAAAAATATGTGAATGCGGCATCGGAAAAGGAAATTATTTTTACGCGCGGTGCAACGGACAGTATCAATCTCGTTGCAGCAACGTTCGGCCGGAAAAATATTCACGCCGGTGATGAAGTGCTGATTACCGGAATGGAACATCATTCGAACATTGTTCCGTGGCAGATGCTGTGCGAAGAGAACGGTGCGGCGTTGCGTGTCGTCCCGATTTCTGATAGCGGTGAAATTATTTTGGAAGAATATGTCCGGCTGCTGTCGGAAAAAACAAAAATCGTTGCGATCAGTCATGTCTCGAACGCCTTAGGAACGATCAATCCGATAAAAAAAATGATTGAACTTGCGCACAGCAGAATGATTCCCGTTCTCGTGGACGGAGCGCAGGGCGCGCCGCATTTAAACATCGATGTGCAGGAATTGGATTGCGATTTTTATGCGATCTCCTCACACAAAATTTATGGCCCGACGGGATTCGGCGTTTTGTACGGAAAAGAAAATCTGCTCGAAGCGATGCCGCCGTATCAAGGCGGCGGCGATATGATTCGCTCCGTAACGTTTGAGAAAACGATTTTTAATGACCTGCCGTATAAGTTCGAAGCCGGAACGCCGCATATCGATGGCGCCATCGGTTTCGGTGCTGCAATCGAGTATCTCAATCAGTATGATTGGAAGGAGATTGAAATGCACGAACAGCTATTGCTCCAGCACGCTACGGCGCAGATTTCAGCAATCGATGGCCTAACAATCATCGGCACGGCGAAAGAAAAAGCCGGCGTTGTTTCGTTTGTGCTGGAGGATGTTCATCCGCATGACATCGGAACGATTCTCGATCAGGAAGGTGTTGCGATTCGGACCGGGCACCATTGTGCGCAGCCGGTGATGGACCGATATGGCATTCCCGCAACGGCGCGGGCATCGTTTGCATTGTATAACACGAACGAAGACATCGATGCGTTGGTGAATGGAATCAAAAAAGTGAAGGAAGTATTCCATGTCTGAACTGCAGTCGTTATATCAAGAAATTATTCTCGATCACAACAAAAAACCGCGGAATTTTAAAGTGATGGAATTTCCGGACGCCAAAGTGGAAGGATATAATCCGTTGTGCGGCGACCGTTATACGATTTATGTGAAGATGAACGGAAACGTGATTGATGAAATTACCTTCCAGGGATCGGGCTGTGCGATTTCCAAAGCGTCGGCATCGGTGATGAGCACGATGCTGAAAGGGAAAACACGAGAAGAAGCGGAAGCATGGTTTGAAAAATTCCATCAGCTTGTTCGCGGCGAATTGAAGATTGAAGATCACTTGGAAGAATTTGGAAAGCTTGCCGCCTTCGGCGGCGTCAGTGAATTTCCAGCTCGTGTGAAGTGCGCCATCCTTCCATGGCACACGATGAAAAATGCCATTGAACAAAAAAAAGAAATTGTTTCAACGGAGTAATTTGAGCAAAAGATTAAAATCAATTCCATCATTATAGAAGAAAGAAGAACGTATGGCAGAAGAAATTACGATCACCCCAGAAGCAGCGGTAGAAATTTTACGGATCAAAACGGAAAATCAAATTCCGAACGAATGCTCGCTGCGTCTCGGCGTGAAGGAAAGCGGTTGTTGTGGCAAATCCTATTTTATGGCGTTCGATGATAAAACGAATGAGAATGATCGCATGCTTCAATTGCAGGGATTATCGGTGGCAGTTGACGCAGCAAGTTTTCATCAAATGACAGGTGCAATGTTAGGGTTCGACAATGCACCTGAGAGCCGTGGATTTTATTTTACCAATCCAAACGATGAAGCCGGCGGCGATTCATGCGGCTGCGGCGATGAAGCATGCGGCTGTGGGAATGATGCGCACGGCTGCCGTGACGAAGGATGCAATTGCGGGCATTAACCATGAGCGATGACGAAAAAATAATCGCGCAAAAGACGGAACAAACGCCGGCTCCCGATGCAGGAGAAATCGCGCTGCGAAAAGTTTCTGAAGAAATGGTGTGGGATGCGCTGAAGCAGTGTTACGACCCGGAAATTCCGGTGAACATTGTCGATCTCGGTTTGATTTACGAAATGAGCGTTGAAGAAATTCTTCCCGGCGAAGCGAATGTGTTTATACGCATGACGCTCACGGCCCCCGGCTGCGGTATGGGGCCGATGATTGCTGCCGATGTGAAGCGGCGTGTACAGCAAATTCCCGGCGTCAGTAATGTGCTCGTCGATTTAGTGTTCGATCCGATCTGGAATCCCAGCATGATGACCGAAGCGGCAAAATTAGTGTTGAATATGTACTGAATTGAAAAATTTCACAGATCGGGAACTGTTCGTTCGGTTGAGGCGTTGTATAGTTTGAATTGAAAATTGGAACTGATCATTTATTTCACGAGAGGAGTAGGCGATGGCATACGAGTGGAAGTTCAAAGCGCGTCCGTATTCGGATGAAGAAGCAAAAAAATTATTGGCGGATGTGGTGAGTCCTGAAACGACGGACTGGCATTACAATACACACCAAAAAGGGTACGTTACGGCGCTCAACAATATTGAGAAAGCATTAGAGACCGCCGACCGATCGGCCGCAAACGGCAATTACAGTCAAGTCGGAGAATTGAAACGGCGGTTGACGTGGAATCATTCCGGTGCGCTATTACATGAAATTTACTGGGAAGGCCTCGGCGGCGACGGCGATCCGAATAAAGGACCGGAAATAAAAGCAGCGATTGAAAAAGAATTCGGCTCGTTCGATGCATGGAAAACAGATTTTAAAGCATCCGCTGTTTCTGCAAAACTCAGCGGCTGGGGTTTATTGGTGTTCGATAAATTATATTCCGGCAGATTATTGAATGTGCTGGTGGACGAACATCAGTACGGAGCGATCTGGGGCGGCATTCCGCTGATCGCGCTCGATGTGTTTGAGCATGCGTATTATCATAAAGATGGCCCGGCTCGCGCAAAGTACATCGACAATGTGATCGCTCATTTACACTGGGGAAGAATAAACGAACGTTACAAGAAATTTGTGCTTTAAAACAAAATAATAATAATGTAGAGGAGATAAAGGTCAGGCATGTAGTGCTGGCCTTTTTTATTTCTGTGCAAGTCGGTGGTTTCCGTCCTTCCTTTTCTTGTTGAATATTCCCGATCGCTTTTTCATTTCGTTCCGGCAGTATCTCAAAAATGAATATCGTTGCCATGGCAAAAAGAAAAAAGATATTGTTCCTATTGACAAATCAAAAGAAAAGAGATAAGTTCCATCAGATTTTTTATAGGAAACGCCGTAAGAGGTTGATAAGCGTTTCGCGGTACAAAGGTTCCAAAATTTCGCATACTCAATTTTCGACGAGTCGTATGCGTAACTAGTTGTGTGAAAAAATATTGATTGAGATTTAGAAAATGTTCTAAGAATCATAAAATTTACTCACAATAAAGGAGCTATCGCTATGACCATAAACCAAGCCAATAAGCGGGCGATGTTTGGAAGAATTGCAGCCGTCATCAATCAACATATCGTTTTCTTTGCAGGCCTTGCCGCCTTTGCCTCGGCATTCGAGCATTTCCAAAATCTCTTAGAGGAAATAGATAGTGCTGCCGACGAAAAATCAGGTGAATTGAAAATTCGAGATGCATCGGAAGAAATGTTGATCAATGCTTTGATGGAAGTTGCGCCGGCGTTATGCTCGTACGCAAAGAAAGCAAAACTTCCCGACGTAAAATCTGAAGCATGCATCACACGATCGGAATTAGAACATTTGGCATTAATCGATTTGGGGCAAAAAGCGAAAGCCCTTGCAGAATTGGCGGGAAGGTATGCTGCACTTCTCGGGCCGCATGGTGCGGATACTCATTCCGTGGCGAAGATGAATGTTGCATTATCCAAATTTCTTTCCGCCGCCGCTTTGTGCAGTGAAGGGCCGAAGATGAATCTTACCCATGCAATAACTTCACTGCGAAATTTGTTTCAAAGTGCCGATACGGTATTGAGCGAACAACTCGATACCATGGTCGAAACTCTCAAACGCAAACATCCGGAATTTTATCGCGAATATCGTGCAGCACGCGAGGTATGTTCAAGTGTTGAACAAGTGGCTGCAACGGCAGCGGTATAAAAATAGAGGTCGGTTCAGATTCGGTCAATCGATCCAGTGCGGTATGCAAAGGCGAAGCATGGTCTTCGCCTTTTTTATTTCATGATCACGATGATCGCTGAAATTGTTGTTTGAAATGTCTCTTGTTCCTCGTATATTCTACTCACAAAAATTGTTGTCGTAAAAAGGAACGAAACGTGCATACTCCGATGATCTGGGTCGGTTTTAACATTTTTATTGTTTTCCTGTTGATGCTGGATTTGATGGTGTTCAACAAGAAGCCCCATGAGGTGTCGATCAAGGAAGCGTTGATTTGGAGCAGTATCTGGATTTCGCTTGCGATGTGTTTTAATGTCGTCGTGTATTATTGGTTTGGATATGATTTGGCGTTGCAATATTTTACGGGGTACGTCATTGAAAAATCGTTGAGCGTCGATAATCTTTTTGTTTTTCTTTTGTTGTTTTCGTTTTTTAAAGTTCCGCCTCAATACCAACATAAAGTATTGTACTGGGGAATTTTGAGCGCATTGGTGATGCGGGGCGTTCTCATTCTGCTGGGCGCTGCGCTGGTGGTGAAGTTTCACTGGATTTTACTGGTGTTCGGTGCCTTTCTTGTGGTAACGGGGATTAAAATGGCGTTCCAAAAAGAAGAGAAAGAAATTCATCCCGAACGAAATCTTGTTGTGCGGATGTTTAAGAAAATTATTCCTGTAACGTCCGGTTATCATCAAGAAAAATTTTTTATCACGATCAATAAAAAACGCTACGCAACATTGTTGATCATCGTATTAATTGTCGTGGAAACAACCGATTTGTTGTTTGCCGTAGATTCAATTCCTGCTGTCTTTGCGGTTTCTACCGATTCATTCATCATTTATTCCTCCAATGTTTTTGCGATTCTCGGATTGCGGTCGCTGTATTTTGCTCTGGCAGGGATGATCAATATGTTCTATTACTTACGCCATGGACTCTCGGTGATATTGACCTTCATCGGTTTAAAAATGCTGGTTGCAGATATTTTTCCGATTCCCATCGGCGTGGCTCTTGGCGTCGTAGGATCCGTTCTTGTTCTTGCGGTTATCGCTTCAATGGTCCGGATGAAACGTTTACAGCACAAATAATTTTCGGATGGCAGAAGTGCTGATGTGAAATAGAAAATTATTGGGGAAGATATGAAGATTGTGATTGCAGGAGGAACCGGATTGATCGGCAGGCGATTGATTGCTCAGCTTGTGAATCGCGGAAATGTCGTCACCGTTCTCACTCGAAATGATTCAACAAACACTTTGCATCCTTCTGTTCGAAACATCCGTTGGAATGTAAATCCATCCGGCGATTGGTGTTCGGAAATTACATCTGCAGATGCTGTTATCAATTTAGCCGGTGAATCGATTGCAGCAGGTCGGTGGACGGCAAATCGGAAACGCCGAATTCTTCAAAGCCGTGTACAAAGTACGCAGGTCATTGTTTCAGCGATAAAACAATCGCGCCACAAACCGGCAGTCTTCATCAATGCATCCGCTGTTGGATATTACGGAAATGTTCCAGAAGGTGAAGTGACAGAAGAAACTGTTCATGGTTCGGGATTTCTTGCCGATGTCTGTGAACAATGGGAACGCGAGGCATTCAAAGTG